>JANLFS010000168.1 GCA_024655925.1 Bacillota bacterium
TGCAGCCTGAAAACCAAAGCCTGACGGTGTCCACCAAACCGGGGTAACTCCAACGTGGAAACATGGTGTTTGCTCCGTACAAGTCGGCTGGCCAGATCACAAACCGCCTCGGCGGCCTTTGACTTTGCGCCAGGGTCGCGTTCTGTGATTGGGGAGGCTTCCATCGGAGCGTCTCCACCTGTGGTAGCCGGCGTCTGTTGAGATCCGCTGTCAGTCTCAATGGGCTCTTCCAGATCAAGATCGAGATCCCCCAGATCGAACGTCGCGCCACAACTGTCGCACTCAACCTTCTCATCCTCGGTGTCGAACTGTTTCGCATCCATTGGGGAGAACCCGTCCTGAGTCAAGAACATGCGGGTTGCCCGAAAGTACCCGGACACCACATATAGTGAGTCCTCGGCCCCACACTTGGGGCACGTGGTTCGGTACATCGAGTTCCTCCTCTCGAGTTTGTTCTCAGGCGTAGCGCTCGAGGTTTGGTCCCTGGCGGATATCGTTGGCCGTCAGATGACACTCGCTACACTTCTCATGGCATTCGATGCAGCCAGGGGACGGCATCTCCAACCGCTCAGGCCCTCGATGCTCGAGCGCTTTTCGCAGCGCGTCTTCCAGGGCGATTGCCCTTTTCCGAAGCCTCTCGATTTCTTGGGTCTGTCCCATGTCGTTGCCTTGCAAGGGCTGCTCATCACTGTGAACGAGACCGGTGAGGACGCCTTGCTGGGCTCCAGTATGATCGAAGAACCGGATCTCATAGTATCGACTGCCCTGCGAGTCGGTCTTTAGCACAACGGCAGTTGCTCAAGAAGCCGTAGCGGCCGGCCGTGTCCCAGAACAGTATCGGTGCATCGATCGTGTCCGCGGGTTTCACTTGATGTTCGCCTCCGCTTGCGGCGACGCGTTGCCCAGGTTCGTTGCCAGGTCTACTATCCTCCTGAGCAAACAGTCCCTGAGTGCGGGCGGCACTCTGTCTGCCAACAGAACCTCCTCCTTCTTTGTGATTTGCTTGGCCTCGAACCTTAATGGTCCGATCACGTGATGAACAATGAGGACTCCCAGATCACGCCCGAGAATCGCTGTCTGGCATTCCAGAAGAGGTTGCATGTATTAGTCCGGGAGAGCTCCTGCGCTCTCCCAATGCGAGAGGGGCTCTCCGTTACGGTTGGAGAGGCCCTCGTCCTCCTTCAGATGGGTACAGCGTCGAACCGATTGCCTTGGTTATTCGGCCCTATCGGCTAACGCTGCAACACGCGCAGAATCCATGGCGACTTCCACGATCAACTCATTGAGTCGCTGGAGCTCCGGAGCGAGCATCTGCTGCCGGTTCTCGATGGCGCAAAGCACCCGGCGGGCCCTTTGGAGAGAGCCTACCTGCCCCGAACACTCACGCCCGACATCTTCGGCCAGGCTGAGGACAAGTTCCCGCACAGCCTGGACTTTTGCTTCCAGCACTGCTGAATCGTGCTTCAAGTCCTGGAGAACTACTGCCTCTTTCTCCGCTTGACAGCTGCCGTGCGGCTCTCGCGCCTCCTCGGCCTTGGCGCCAGGAGATGCTTCCTTGGGCGGTTCGATATCCTCCTCGATTAGCCCATCCTTCGTGATTAGCCCGGCGTCTATGGCTTCTCTGATGATGGCCTTCCGTCCATCGTCAGTGTGGGCATCGTGACCGTTTTGCGGCAGTTCCCGGACGTCGAACGCATACTCGCCCGAGTTGTCCGAGCATTTGGGGTCTGTCCCGTACCAGAAAGTGCGGGCGCCGCAAGCAAGCTCGTCATCCTTGTAGATATGATAGATGGTGACGTCTTTGTATTTCATGTAGACTTCAGGCTCTACCCACGCATAAGGCACTCTGTTTCCTCCTTCGCACTGTTGCCGCTACGCAGCATCGGCCTTGTCGTCGAACCATCTCAGAGGCATCACAACGGCGGTCCATCCCTCCAGGCCGCCGCGAAAACTCGCAGCGGCAAAGGAAGACTCGAGTCCGATGGTGACTCTATCGCCTCCGGCCTCGTTCAATACGTCCTGCAACAGACGCGGGTTGAACGCAACCGTCAAGGGCTGGCCTTGTATTTCCGCATCAAGTTCGTCCCTGAAGGTAGTCCCAGTAAATACGTCCTCCATTGAAAGGTAGAGTCGTTTCTCGCCGGTGCGGATATGGAGTTCCGGTTGTTCCGCTGGCGAGAAGGCTGCCATGCGCCTAACGACGGCCAACAACGACAGTCTATCGGTCGTGATTGTGGTTCGCTGTGATGTCCTCCCAAGGATCTCCCTGTGTGAGGGGAATGCTTCCTCGATAGTCTTCACTGCGAGTGTTGCGGCAGAACCAGCGAATTGCACCGTCCCCTCGCCGAGAGTGATTGTCAGCGTCTTTTCGTTCTTGAAGAGCCTACCCGCTATCTTGAGTGACCCCGCAGGTATGATCCACCGCCCTGTTGGCCCAGCAAGCGGCAGCCTGTATACGGCCATCCGAACGCCGTCCAGTGCTACTAGATCTGTGCCTGAACCGTCGGCGGCGAGACAGACTCCCCGCAAGACTGGCCGCCTGTCGCTTCTTGAGGCTGCGAACATGACCGCGCGGAATGCGGCGCTCAAGACAGGCCACTCAACTCTTACGTCTTGACCTTGGACAGACTGCAGAGGGGGGATTGAGTATTTCCAGAAGACGTCGCTGTGCTTCCCCATCTCCGCCCGGCAGTTGCCGCGGCTCAAGCTGGCCACGGAGCGCTCCTCGTCGAATTCGACAGATAGAGCGCCCTTTCCGAAGCCTTGAAGCATGCGCTCCAAGGATCGGCCGCCAACTGCGATCTTGCCTTGTCCGAACACAGAGGCTGGCACATCAATTCTCACGCCTCTGGAATCGCTCGCGCCCTCAAGTCTTATACCGTTGAGCGTGGCCTACAGCATAACCCCCTTGTTTCGAGGCATCCCGCGCGCCCTCGAAGGGGGAGGGGACCCAATAGCTGACAACACGAGCCGCAAGGCCGCCAGCAGAGCGCACTGTTCAATCGTGAATCTCATCGCTTTACCTCCCAAGGTTTGATATTGGCTCTTACAAGCATTCGCTGAACCCACAGGTTGGGCACGTCGAACAACCAGACTCAAACTTCATGGCGCTCCCGCAGTCCGGGCAGGCGCCTTTGTGCTTCACAAGGGCTAAGGCCGCCGAGAGATCGACTATCCCGGCCCCTTCTGATAAGACACGAACAGACGCATGGTGAGGGTCTGGGGCCGCCTGACGGCCGATGTTGACGCCGGCAACGCGGCCAAGGACTATCCCTATGGCGTCCGCGCAGGATAGCACTTGGCCACCGTTGCCCCACGCAGGCGAAGGGCACCGTATGCCGCGGAGCTCCTTGATCACTGCCTCTACCGCTACACCGGAACGCAACGCCAGCGAGATGAGCCTCGCAATGGCCTCCGCCTGGGACGCGGCACATCCGCCGGACTTCCCCATGGCGGTGAAGCACTCGCACAAACCGTGTTCATCTCGGTTTACAGTGATGTAGAGGTTTCCGCAGCCGGTCTTGATCCTCACCGTCTGTCCCTTGGTGACTTCGGGCCGTGGCCTTGGTCGCATTTCCGTTTGTTGCGGCTTCAAGACTTCAGC
>JANLFS010000169.1 GCA_024655925.1 Bacillota bacterium
AGTCCGGAACATGGGATCACCTTTCGAAAAGTTCGTCACGGATCTAACAAGGCGTTTTGCGATAGGCTATTCGAGTCATGAACATTCGGCGAAACCGCCTGAGTGATCCCCAGTTTTGTTTTGCGAGCGTAGGATAGGTGTAGGAGCAAGAGAATGGCAGGCCACGACTTATGTCAAGCCCCATAGTGAGGAAGACTAGGGAAGGGCTGGTTATGTAGTAGGAAAAAGGGAACCTCCCCTCGAAGAGCTTGTTTTGGCAAAAACAATTCAGGAAGGGGAGGTTCTCGTGAAACCTGGGGATATCACCAGTTTCTTTCTATCAGTTTTTGAGGATGTGCGCAAGTCTCAGGTGAAGACGATTGCAAGTCTGGTATACGGGCTGATACGAGGCAAGAGGGCTGGGGTAGCGTCGATAGGGCGGAACATGGCGGGGCGTGCGAAGGAGAAGCACAGGATAAAGCGAGCGGACCGATATTTGGGGAATGACGGGATAGAACTTGTCAAGATAAAGCAGCGGTTATTGTCGTTGGTAGCGGGTGGGAGGAAGTCAGTGATAGTGGCGATAGACTGGACTGACATAGGGGGTGGGAAGAGGCAGGTTCTGTATGCTGCGTGTATAACGAGGGGCAGAGCGATTCCGGTGATGTGGGAAGTAGCGGACAAGGCGATGGGTAAAGGGAGCCAGACTGCGATAGAGGAGCGTTTTTTGGAGGCTTTGAAGGCGGCGGTGTCGGGGGATTTGAGGGTAATAGTAGTGGCTGACCGTGGGTTTGGGAGGGTCAATTTTCTTCGGAAGTTGGGGGACTTGGGGTTTGGGTACGTAGTGAGGGTGACGGGGAGCGCCTGGGTTGAGGGTCGAGGATTTAAGGGTCAGTTATGGGACCAGACGCTGAGGGTTGGCGGGGCGACGGAATTTGGCGAGGTTTATTATCAGAAGGAAGCCAGGTACAGGACGCGGGCGGTGGGGTTTTACGAATATGGGCAGAAAGAGCCGTGGCTTCTGGTGACGAACATGGGGGAAGCGGCGGAGAAGATAGCGAGTTGGTACGGCAGGCGGATGGAGATTGAGGAGATGTTCAGGGACTTCAAGAACTCGGAGAACGGGTTTGGCCTGCGAGGGCTGAGTCTAAAGGCGAATGGCCGCTATGACCGGCTGCTGCTGATAATGGCGCTGGCATACTACATATTTGTATTGGCTGGGAATCTTGCGGAGCATTTAGGGCTGCACCGGCGGTTCATGGCGAACACATCGAGGAAACGGACGCTTGGGTTATGGAGGGTAGGGGGGTTCCTGATCGACAAGTTCAAGGTTGACCTTGAACGCCTATTGCGCCCCGCCTTGAATCCTGTATTGGAGGTCTCAAACTGGGGATAGCTCAGGGTTTTCGTGGTTTTGACAACGGATGAGGGCCGTGCTATCATAGTCGTGCGCGTCGTTCGGTGGCGCAACGCAATGTGAATAGTCGGGCTGTAGCGCAGTTTGGCTAGCGCGCCTGAATGGGGTTCAGGAGGTCCCGAGTTCAAGTCTCGGCAGCCCGACCAGCGAAAGGCCAGAGCCGCAAGGTATTGCGGCTCTTTTCTTCGACGGTCCGCGCGGAACGGGGCCGCAGACGATGTATACATCGAACCGGCGCCGGGGCCGAATCCGTACTGCATCCCGGCGTATACGCTCGAGCGCACTTCCTCCTTCCCAAGGACATCCTGAGGACATCGCTACCCCACGTTATGTCAACGATCCCGGAATTGCGCCTCCCCCCGGGGCTCCTGGGCCGGCCGCAGCCCGGGCCGCTGTCTCACCGGGCTTAGTAACGTAAAGTTCCCGGGGCTCATATACTGGATCACGAACACCGGGCATTGCGCCGGCCTGGTAGGACGGACGCGGTGCGAAAGGAGGTACGCAGATGCCCGAGACTGCCGGCTCGCTGCCTTCAGTCTTGAGAGAGTTGCACAACATCTGCCCCGGAGTAAAGTTCAACGTGATCTTCGAGTGCGGCAACTGTTGCTTCAAGGCCAAGAACGTCGAGGATATTGACGAAAAGGGCGGCAGCCTGGTCCTGAAGAGCCCGGAATGCGATTTCATTCGGGTGTTCACGATCAACCCGAGGACTGTCCTCAAGGAGAAGGCCCTTGCCGTCGTTATCCCCCGCGAGAAGGTCTGTGCCATCGAGGTCGAGTCCCCGGAGTGCAGGCAGGAGGGGGAGTAGCTGACCGCCGCTCTTCGACTGGAGAGCCGCGGCTGCAAGCCCCTGGAGAAGTTGACACGCGCGGTGCGGGATCGGCGGGAGCGGGCGCCGGCCCGCTCTTGCTTTTTCTGTGCGCCCGTCGTATGATACGGATGAACACAATTTTGTGCTCAAAGGTGGCGCCTTTCATGGACCTGGTCAGGATAGGCGACAAGGTAGTCAACAAGAGCAAGATCTACCGGGCGGTGGATAAGATCCTCGAGCTCAGGTCATCCGGGCTGGCCCAGCAGGAAGTGGCCGACCAGATGGGCATAGACCGCGCCTTCGTGTCGAAGGTGGAATCCATGGGCGAGGTGCGGCGGGGGGGTCGGGTCGCCCTGATCGGGTTTCCGGTCAAGAACAAGGAAGAGTTGGCAGCCGTGGCCGCGTCGGAGGGCGTTGACATGGTCATGCTCATGACCGACAAAGAAAGGTGGCAGTGGGTGAGGGAGAAAAGCGGCGAAGTGCTCCTTGCCGAGGTAATGGCCCTCATCACCACGGCGAAGAACCACGATGCGGTGATATTCATAGGGTCCGACATGAGGATCAGGCTCGCGGAGGCGATACTGGGCGCGAAGGTGGTCGGCATCGAGATCGGGATCTCGCCGATCAAGGAGGATAAGTACGTGGACCCGGAACGGTTGAGGAGTCTCATTCGGGGTCTCAGGGTGTAGCAGTGACGCCCGCCCCGGCGTCGGCCAATCATTCGGTCCAGACCATTCGGGGGTGAACGTGTGAAGCGGGTCATAAGCGTGAGCCTTGGGTCGTCGAAGAGGGACCATTCCGCAAGAGTGACAGTCCTCGGGCAGGAATTCCTGGTCGAACGAGTGGGCACGGACGGGGACATGGAGAAGGCCGTTCGAATGATAAGGGAGCTTGACGGCAAGGTGGCGGCGTTCGGAATGGGGGGCATTGACCTTTACATAAGCGCCGGCGGGCGAAGGTACGCGTTCCGCGAGGGCAAGAAGATCGCGAGGGCCGCGAAGGTCACCCCGATCGTTGACGGGTCCGGCCTGAAGAACACCCTGGAGCGCCGGGTAGTGGAATACCTGGTTAAGAACGACGTCGTGCCGCTAAGGGGCAAGAGGGTGCTGCTCGTCTGCGGCGTCGACCGCTTCGGCATGGCGGAGGCGCTGGCGGAAGCCGGCTGCGACCTGATATTCGGCGACCTGATATTCACCATAGGTGTGCCCGTCCCGATTAGGTCGCTTCGCATGCTCGACATACTGGCCCGCATCCTTGCGCCCATTCTCGTTCAGTTGCCATTCGAGATGCTCTACCCAACCGGCAAGAAGCAGGAACAGACGGTTCCCAAGTATGGCAAGTA
>JANLFS010000170.1:0-2316 GCA_024655925.1 Bacillota bacterium
GCAAGAGACTCGGTATCACACAAAAGGAATTGGCCAAGCGCATGGGCACTTCGCAGTCTGTCGTGTCGAGGCTCGAATCGGGTGAGTTCCTCAACGTCACTCTGCGCACCCTGAGCCGCATGGCGCGCGTGCTGGACTGCTCACTTCAGATGGACCTCATTCCGTCGACCCGGGACAAGAGCGAGCAGGGCCGAGCTGAGATCGCTCCGGCCAAGGTGTGACCCCATTCGATCGGGCCCAGCCGAATAGCTGAGCATGGGTCCTACCATGTGGCCAACCATTGCTGGGAGCGCGGCGCAGTCGTGTCGTACAACGACGTCGCCGAGCTTTAATGGTCCTTGCACTCGGCCGGCCGGGCTGTTCGATCGCCAGCGCAGATCTCACAAGACGCTAGCCCGTTCCAACCTTCATCCTCGTGCAATCACCGCCAACCCCTCCCAAGAGTCGGCAGCACTCTTGCACCCCCACTTAGGAGCGCCCGCAGCGGCCCCAGCTAGAACGCGCCCGACCTCGCCTCGCGCTGCAGGCCGTCCTGCAGAGAGCGCCAATACAACTGGCCCGCGCCTGAGAAAAAGGCCCCGAACAGGAAGAGAAACAGCAGCGCCGCTCCCCAGCCGTAGTGAAGCACAGTCCGTCTGGTGAGCGTGCCCAGAGCGTACATCGCGACCGTCGAGTGGAGCAAGCCAACGACGAATGGCAGGAAGAAGATCACAGCCATCTGGCTCAATGCCTGCCCGCGCAGCTCCCTTTTCGTCACGCCCACTTGCTGGAGCCTGCGAGCGTACTTGCGGTCTTCCTCTATGTCCGTGAACAGCCGGGAATAGAGAAGGCTGAAGCACGCCGCAACAAACACGAGCGATACGAAAACCCCGATGAAGACCGTGAGTCCCATGTAAACCACTTGTGTCTGGTATTGCCTGATGGTCGTCGATATCAGCTTCTCTTGCTCGGGAAAGAGCGCCAATAGCTCAGACGATGCTTGCTGCATAGCCCTGCCTCGCCAATTGCCGGTCCACATGGAGATGTGAATCCGCTGCTCGCGTCCAGCTCTCTCGGCCAGGTCTTCATACACGGCATCTGACACTACGAGGTTATATAAGAGGTGTCGGGCCGGATTGATCAGCCGACCGGTTTCATCCGGCTTGACGGTGAACTCCAGCTCCTCTCCGCTGATCTGAACGCGGTCGTTCCACGGCTCAGCCTCTTCTCTCCGACCATGGAACAGAGGGTTAGGGTAGACGAGAATCGCCTGATCAGCATCTCCCAAGGGGAGAGCCTCCCGCCCATCATCAGTCCGCATCTCACGGTAGAAGCTATGTGGCACAACGGCAATGTCTAGCCGCCGCTCAACGAGCTTGCCCTGCAGCGCTACTACCTCTCTGTATGACATCTGGTCGAGTCCGTGCTCGGCGAGCACCGCGTTGACTGCGTCAATGCCTGGCTGTTCGTCGGCACCGCCATACTGCACTAGTTGAACCGGAACCGGATAGGTACCCTCTGCATCGCTTGTACATAGAGCGTAGAGGGTGAAGGCCGTGCCGACGGCAGTCAGTATCACCGCTACGAGGATCCCTACTACTGCGAGCACGCGATAGTTGTCCTGTATCTTGTAGGCCAGCTGGCTGATGGTCAGAAAAGGTCCGGTGCGGTAGTAGTAGCGGTCGCAACCATGCAGCCACGCTAGACAAGCAATACTCGCTTCGCGCATGAGGATGATCGTAGCCACAGAGACGATCAGCGTAACCGGAATGACCCCCGTGAGTACCATCGTCGGATTCGAAGATCCCGCCCACAGGTATCCGCCAATGAGCAGCAGCAGACCGAGAGCCAGCCGCCATCCAGAAAACCTCGGAGCAGCCTTGGGCTTGCGCCCGGCACGCACAAGCTCTACTACGCTGCGACGCAACACCATGCGAAGCGAAGCGATAGAGACGGCTGCGAACATGCCGCCAAAAACGAGGATCGTGCGTAGCCAGACCCCGACTCCTGCGCTGAGAGGAAGCTCCTCCGGCAGCCGCAAAAGGGCCGAAATGCCCATGAAGAAGAGCTTGAGCAGCAGCAGGCCGGCGCCGAGGCCGGCCGCAAGCGACACCGCAGCTATGATCAGATTCTCCGCCAGGATGATCTGGATGAGCTGCCTCTTCGATACTCCGAGAAGGCTCAGCAGTCCAAGCTCTTTCATACGGAGACGCACAAACGAGGAACTCGAGTAAAGTAAGAACAGGAAGGCGAAGATGGCGATTACGACGGCGGCCGCCTTCATGCCCTGCACAGCATACTTCGCATATGGGTACCCGCTTTGGAGGTTGGGGTGCA
>JANLFS010000170.1:2357-3524 GCA_024655925.1 Bacillota bacterium
CCGTGTATAGGGAGTAGATCATTACCGTGAATGCGGTACTGCCTACGAAGGCTACGTAGCGCTTCCAGCCGTTTCGAAAGAACCTAGACGCGATCCGCCATACGCTCACCGAATCCACCTCCCATCTGCGACAGAACATCGAGGATTTGCTGGAAGAACGTCTGTCTGCCGTCCCCTCGATGAATCTCGGTGTATAGCTGCCCATCTCGGATGAAGAAGACGCTCTGGCAGAAACTTGCAGCAAATGGGTCATGGGTGACCATTAGTATCGTGGCTCCTGCCGTTGCATTGACCAGGGTGAAAGTGTCCATCAAAGCCCGGGCAGAACGTGAGTCGAGGTTGCCGGTAGGCTCGTCAGCAAACACCAATGCAGGCTCGTGAACGATCGCGCGTGCAACTGCGGCCCTCTGCTGCTGCCCGCCGGATACTTCGTATGGGAACCTATGCAACAGCCCCTCGATGCCGAGCCAGACGGCGACATCCTCGACACGCTTCTTGATGACTGACAATGGCCTGCGGTCTAGCACGAGAGGAAGTGCGATGTTCTCCTCTATGCTCAAGCTGTCGAGCAAGTTGTAGTCCTGAAAAACGAAACCGAGCCGCCTGCGCCGAAAGAGCGCCAGCTCTTCCCCTTTGAGCTGAGCGGTGTCGACCCCGTCGACCCAGACTGTGCCGGAGGTGGGATGGTCGATGGTAGCCAACAGATTCAGTAGCGTCGTCTTGCCGCTACCCGATGGTCCCATGATGCCTACGAACCGGCCCTTTTCAACCTCGAACGAGAACCCGTCGAGTGCCCTAGTCTCGGCTCGTCTGCTGCTTCCATAGACTTTTGTGAGTCCACTAGCCTTGAGAATAGTCATATCGCATCGCTCCCGTCACTTCGCATCGCTCCCATCACTGCATGCGTACAAAGTCTACCGCGCAGCCGCATAGGTTACCATCGATTTCCCTTACAAGACAGGGCGGTACGTGACAGGGACGTCACCTTTGTGCAAGAGAAGCACTCACTCCGGCGAATATGGTCTGGTCGGGGGAGAAGCGCACAGAAACGCGGGTGCCTGTGCCTGGCGACGATTCGATGCTGATTCGGTGGCCTAGGCGCTGACAGGCTTGTTTGGCGAGATAGAGGCCCATTCCGGTCGACTGCGGGAAGGCACGGCCGTTCAA
>JANLFS010000171.1 GCA_024655925.1 Bacillota bacterium
TGCACGATGTTGGTGGAGATCCGTTTCAGTCCTCGTTCCTTCGCCAAGGTCAGGACTGAAACGGATCTCCACCAACATCGTGCAGCTGCCGTCCAAGGACAACGGTATGTACGCTGTAGTGGAGGCAGAGGTCGAGACGGACGATGGTGTCTTTCGCGAGCTGGGAGATGCATCCCCGGAGAATGTGTCCAGATCGATCCAGCCTCACCTTCTTCGGATGGCATCCACGCGTGCTAAGGCCAGGGCGATGCGGGACGCGGTTGGAATAGACATGGTTGCTCTGGAGGAACTGGGGGAGACACCCAGCGAAGAGGAAGGAAACGGGCTCGTGGAGGAACGTGGGCCGGACGAGGTCGTGATCACGTTCGGGAAGTACGCCAATCGCACTCTCGGCGAGATTTTGGCGGTTGACCGCGGGTATGTGGAGTGGCTGAGTCAGAATGCGCGGGACCAGGCTGTCAGGGCTGCGGCTTCGGCCGTGATCGAGCCGGCAGGATTCGACACGCCGTAACAGTCCGGAGTCTGGTATAATGAGATGGGACCAAAGACCGATCGAGGGTCCGGGACTTCCCCGGACCCTCTTGCAGTGTGGGGACGAATACCATGTTGCGCATACCTGAACTCCTGAGCCCTGCGGGGTCCTTTGACTCAATGGTGGCTGCCGTCTCGAACGGAGCAGATGCCGTGTACCTGGGCGGGACTTCGTTCAACGCGAGGCAGGGGGCGGCCAATTTCGCCGACGATGATCTTGCCCGCGCTCTGGAATACTGCCACGTGCGCGGGGTGCGCGTCTATGTGACGGTGAACACCCTGATCAAGCAGGCTGAGCTTCCGGAAGTCGCCCGGTTCCTCGGTTTCATCCACTCTGAAGGCGCGGACGCAGTCATCGTCCAGGACCTGGCGGTGGCCAGGATCGTGAGGGATACTTTCCCGCGGCTCGATCTGCACGCGAGCACTCAGATGACCATCCACAACAGCGACGGCCTCGCGGCTCTGGAGCGGCTCGGATTCACCCGCGCTATCCTGGCACGGGAACTGTCCCTTGGGCAGATCGCGGAGGCTGCTCGCACCACCTCCCTGGACCTCGAGGTGTTTGCCCACGGGGCGCTCTGCGTGTCCTACTCGGGCCAATGTCTGATGAGCAGCATGATAGGCGGGCGGAGCGGCAATCGAGGCAAGTGCGCCCAGCCTTGCCGGCTTGAGTACACCCTGGTGAACGCAGAGGGGAAGCCACTTCCTCATCGGATGCCCGGGGCGTACCTTTTGAGCCCGAGGGATCTTGCCGCCCTACCGCTGCTCGCCGAACTAACGGCTGCTGGCGTCAGAGGGATCAAGCTGGAAGGACGGATGAAAAGGCCTGAATACGTGGCGACTGTGACCCGGGTCTACAGGGCGGCTCTGGACAGGCTCCGGGAGAATCCCGAGGCTTATGGCCCCGCCCCGGGCGAGATGGAGGATCTCGAAGCCATATTCAACAGGGGCTTCACCACGGGTTACCTTCAGAAGAACCAGGGTGCGGACATGATGAGTCCCACGCGGCCCAACAACCGCGGTGTTCTGGTCGGGCGTGTGCAAGCTTACGACAGATCGCGGAAGGCGGCCAGGATCAGACTCGAGCTGCCCTTGTCAGTCGGGGATGGAATCGAGGTATGGGTCACGACCGGGGGCCGTTCGGCAGGAACTGTAGGCAAGATCTTCCTCGACGGCAGACAGGTCGACGAGGCCTTGGGGGGAGAAACGGTCTGGGTGCCCCTGGATGGGCCGGCGCGCCCGGGCGACCGGGTCATGAAGACCTCAGACGCAGCACTGATAGCCCGCGCTCGGGATACGTTTGCCCACGGGGCCGGCAGGCGAGTCCCGCTCACCATGGCGGTCCAGGCCTCGGTGGGCGAACCTCTCAGGCTTACAGTCACCGACCCCGACGGAAACGTGACGGATGCCACCGGCAGCGTGCCGGGGGTCCCCGCTGAACGGACACCGTTGTCTTTGGACTATTTGCGGAAACAGCTGGGCCGGCTAGGGACGACGCCGTTCGTCCTCGAGAGCATCTCTGCGGATCTCAAGGGCGATGTCATAGTCCCGGTCAGCGACATCAACGATATCAGGCGCGCCGCAGTGGACGCTCTGGCGAAGATGAGAGTAGACAAGTACAGGAGAGCTCCAGTTGCGGAGGAGCAGGTGCAGTCCAGCCTGGAGACTGCTTTACATGCATCCCGCAGAATACTGGACAACCCGGTCTTTTCGTGGACCGCTGACAGCAAGCAGGGTGCCCGGCGGCCGATGGCCCTGGCGGCCCGGGTGACGGACCTTGCCGGGGTACTGGCGGCTTCCCGGGCGGGGGCAGACATTGTGTGTGTCGGCGGCGAAACCTACGCTCCTAGCAAGAGGATGTCGTTCGCGGACTTGACGGAGGCGGTGTCGGCCTGCAGGGATAACGGATCTGAACTCTGGTTCGCCACAGCGCGCATAGTGGCGGACCACGAGATACCTGCGGCCAGGGATGATATCAGGCGATCCATGGAGGCAGGGGCGCGTGGGGTTCTCGTCGGGAACCTGGGGCTTCTCGCCTTCGCGGCAGCGGAGGCTTGCGGACGGGTGGCGGCAGACTGGAGCCTCAACTGCATGAATTCCCTGATGGCGGCGGACCTCGCCGAACTCGGAGACGGCATGGTGGTTCTGTCTTGTGAGTTGACCATGGAGGAGATGCGGGAAGTTGCCCGCGGGATTGGGCCCCAACGGACTGGAGCCATCGCCCATGGGGCGCTGGAACTCATGGTGTCGGAACAGTGCGTAGTCGGGAGCGTCTTAGGTGGCCGCACGTCCGAACGGGCATGCTCCGCCCCGTGTACCCGGGGCAGATATGCCCTGTTGGACCGGGTTGGTGCTGTGTTCCCAGTCCTCTGCGATGCATCGTGCCGGATGCACATAAGAAACAGCGTGGACCTGTGTATGGTAGAGCACGTGCACGAGTTTGCGGAGATGGGGCTGGGGTCAATCTGGCTCGACCTGAGGTGCGAGGACTCGGCCAGAGTGGCCCGCGTGGTCCAGGCGTACCGGGAAGCCCGGAGCGCGACGCCGGAGAGACTCGGCGCCCTCAGGCACGAACTCGAAGCTATCTCCGGCGGTAGCATCACCAAAGGCCACTATTTCAGAGGAGTGTAGGTGGTGGGTCTCTCGATGGATGAACGATCTCTTCGTATCCTCGAGTTCCACAAGGTTCGCGAGCTCTTGGAGAAGTGCGCGTCTTGCGAGCTTGGCCGGGAACGGGCACGCGCGCTGGTGCCGCGGACGGAGACTGTCGTCATCGATGAGCTCCTTGCTGAGACCTCGGAAGCCAGGAGACTCTTGGACCTAGGCAAGCAAATTCCCTTCGGAGGGATCAGGGATATTCGGGGCATGGTCCAGCATACCTCGGTTGGGGGGACACTCTCTGCTGATCAGCTCCTGGATGTGTTGTACA
>JANLFS010000172.1 GCA_024655925.1 Bacillota bacterium
GCCCCCCGTTACCGGGGGGCCTGTCTTGACTCTGGTGGTACCTGGTTGCGGCACCAGACAGCTTCAGGCGGGATGCGGTGAGGGGAACCTGACCTATGGCATGAAGTTCACCAGATCCCACCCGACTAATGGTGTCCCAGAATCGGTCGTGGCGCTCAACCACATGTCAGTGTAGCATACGGGCGAGATGAGTTTGGCCAGTGCCCCGATGTCAAACTCTGCTACGAGGTCTTCCACGCCGTCGCTGTTCACGTCCTCGAAGACTCCCCCTTTGGCCTTCACCCAGGTCCCCGGATTGCGGTACGCGGGTCCTAGTGTCACGGACTCCAATTTCACGCTCTTCGGATCGAACAACACCCCGTCGCACAACGGTGAGCTCAGGATGGACACCTTGATGGTGCCAGTCTCGCTAAGTTTCACGCTCTGCCTCTGAATATCGATCTTCACCGTGGGAAGCTCGGCTATGAGATCCTTTGCTTGCCTCAAGGCTCTCTGGGCAAGGCTATTCGTGTAGCTGGTGAGAAACGCTATCCCGGCTTCCTGGTCCACGGCAAGAATCTGCTGCGCGGTTCTCTCCACTGTTGCTTGATCCGCGAGCATTTCTTCCTCGAAGGTTTCCCACACCGAGCACACCTTGTCGATGGTATCCCCATACTGCCCATCTACTATGGTCTGGAGAGTCTCGAAAGTCCACCATGCTTTGGTGGGATCGTAGTCGTAAAGCGCTGCATGTGGCTTGAACTGGAACGAGTTGCCGACTGAGGGGTCGGCCCAGAAGTATCCGTCTGGAACAGACGTTATACCTAAGTACCAGGGCACATAAGGGCTCGTGTCCGGGCGGCCGGTTGTCCTCCAGTAGACAGCTTTCATTGGGTCGGGAAGGCCCGCCCGCAGCTGCACCACTGAGCTTTCCTGGGTGCTGCTGGTGCAGATGACTCTTTCGTCAGTCCAGTGGGGTGACGTCTTGTACCCATCGGTCTTGTCATAGGGTGTTCCCTCGTAGTGGTCCCGAAGAATCTTCGCGACATCAGAGACGGACATTTTCTTTGACGGGGTGACGGCGAAGGGCAGAGGGGTCGTCTTTGGAGTCTCTCCCGTAATCAGCTGGTGTGCCCTCCACTGACGTGTATCGTACCCACGTTCCTTGGTCTTTCCGGTGGCAGGCGCCTGGTAGGCAGTTGAGAAATCGAACGGCTTGCCGTCTGCCGGATCGTACCATCCCCTCTTGATGGCATACTCGATCAGGTCGGGGGAGGCGATGAAGTTCTCCGTGTCGGAGAGGTCCACTTCACGAATGACGTACTGGTTGGGGATGAACACCACCTTGTCGTCTGGAACCCGCTGAGCTACATAGTGTTTTCCACGGACTAGGTGAAGCAGCCAGCCCTCGTTGGCGTCGGCGATTTGGTATGAACGGCCAGCTGCTATGTACCCGAACTCCTCCGCAAGCTTTGCGGCGAGCTCCACACCCTCGCGCGCTGTCCGGGCCCGCTCTGCAACAATGCGACGGATATGGTAGCCTATGCCGCCGTCGGTGATATCACCGCGAGCTACCAGCACGTCGTAACCATCTTCCTTGGTAGACCCGCAGTTGTCACTTGCGATTGCCACGCCCCACTCGTTGATGAACAAGTCACTGAACGATCCACCTGGCGTCTGCGACCAAATGAAGGCCCACGTGACAGGCACCTGGGGAGTCGTTCCCCCGTTTTCAAACCGGATGACCTCCCCGGGTTCGTGTGTCATCCTCGGAACGATATACTGGGGCATCACTATCCGCCCGCCGTTGTCCTCATTATGTCCGAGCAATACTGACCCGTCCACCGTAGCATTGCGGCCGACGATTATGCTCGAGCAGTCAGCCAGTGCCGGGAGGGTGAAGACAATGACGGTGAACACGAGCGCGAGACCGGTCACACAGACACTCATCAGCTTGCGCATATGCTACACCCCTTCTATACTTAGTCTCTTGGGCCCAGCGCTCAACGGTGAACAGCGCTCCGCAATGGCTAACCACCTCACGGCACGTTTCCGACGCACACCAGTGTTAATCCCACCGACAGGATGATCTTCTCTTCAGATACAA
Organism: Bacillota bacterium; assembly: GCA_024655925.1. Taxonomy (NCBI): domain Bacteria; kingdom Bacillati; phylum Bacillota; species Bacillota bacterium. Next base: position 2,087 of record JANLFS010000172.1, read on the forward strand.
GCGCAAGAGCGCCTACATCTGTGCCCGGCGGCAAGGCTAGTGACGCTTCCACACCCGATTCGGGCGAGATTGCCAGAAGCTGCCCTCCGGCAGTGACATAGGCTGTGCCGGCCCGGTCGACAATTGGACTGTTAGAGGCTGGGCTGGGCAGGGGAATCCTCCGGACGATCATACCCTGCGGGGAAAGAATGCGCAGGGTGCGCCGGTCACCTTCCAGCAAGTACACATCCCCGCTTGCACTGATGGCAGGCACTCCCCAGGCGGGGACAGTGTCCTGCCAGAGTCTCTCGCCTGTCAGGAGGAAAGCAGCTGATGGCTGACCTTCCGAGACGAGGATGACGTGGCCGTCGCAACTGACTGACACGGCGTCCGCCTTGTGAGAGAAGTAGATGGAGCGCATGTACCGCCCCTTTGGGCTCACGACATGTACGACGTTCTCTTCGTCTCTTGGGCTGTCAGGCAAGATCGACCCGCTCACTACGATCTCGCCGCTTTCAGAGACCGCTAGGGACCGGACCGGTCCGGGAAAGACGATTTCTCAGGTAAAACAGTCTGGAAGTACCCGGTATTCCCACCTCCGTTCTCCGCCTGGGTCCGTGGCAACTACGGCTTCCTCACCTCCGGCGATGACGGTGCCGTCTTCCAGGGCATACAGCCCTCCAGTAACCTTGACTCTTTGTGCCCACAGCATCGTTCCTGACGCTGACACCGCACAGAGATGTCCAAGTGACAGACCAAGATGAACGGTCCCGGAAGGAGACGAGGCCATGGCGACTGCACAGTCCCCCATGTCGAGTTCCCACAGACCCGTTCCATCTGAAGTGAAACTGAACAACCGGCTGCCCGAGGCCACGAACAGCTGCCCCTCTAGACCCGTTACCGCGGGGAGTGTGGCAGGTTCAGGGAGTTCCACGTGCCACAGGATGGTCAAAGTTGCGGGCCCTTCGGCGTCGGCAGCACCAGTGTTAGCAGGTGTACCCCGCGCCGCCAGCCACACTTGGCTATCTGCCGCTGCAGCCCACGGGACACAGCTGAAGACCGCAAACAAAGCGGCAATCAAGATAGGTCCCACGAAGACCCTTCGCGTGGCCAACACCGCGCCCTCCAATGCTGCATCATTTGCGCAGGTCAATCCGGCGTCACACCCAGAGATAGGTTCGACACGGGCAAGTGTTTTCCTGCTATACATTCTAGACATAATATCAACGCAAATATGAACATTAATGGAGCTTGCTGTGGCTACACGCGGTGTGGGAGGTGTCGCAGCTGCGCAATCTACTTTCCTCCTCCCGCACCCACAGGCGTGGGCTCGGCGAGTTTGGCCGTTTCCGAGGAGG
>JANLFS010000173.1 GCA_024655925.1 Bacillota bacterium
TCTTCTTTCCCCCCTTCTTCCCCTTCCCGCACCCTACTCTAAGATTACACCGCCCGCGGCTGTTGTGCTACGCGTCTGTGATATTGTCACCCCGTAACACGACTGAGATCATGTCATCCACGGGGAAGGGAAGCATTATCCTGACCCGGAAGGTCTGGACGAGACGGTGTACGTAATGCTGCATGCTCGTCAAGAGCAGATTACAGCCGCGCGAGCCGCCGCACGATCGAGGACAGCCGCAATTGCCAGTGCCGCCCAAGGCGAAGTCAACGTCGTACCCGAGCGGGCGGCGGCCGGACGGGAGCCACCAAATGGCTCACAGGCCGACGCCCGCCCATGCCGGTGCAGGCCGAAGGCAGACCCACCCGGCCAGTCCAGCCCCCACCATCCTGTATGCCACTCGGTACCCACTATGTAGGGGCTGTCCCAATTAGTGGTTGATGGTCCTTGGGAGGCATGGAAGGCGTCCCAGTGCGGGAGGCTGCAAGGCACTTAGGCATCTACAAGAACACCGCGCTCGCATGAAGGCACAAGGTCGTCTCCAAGCTCGCCGGAGCCTACGTACGTACCACGCTCTCCGGGATCGTGGAGACGCATCAGCTTCTCATCCTCAAGTGTTACAAGGGATCCCCGGAGGCGCGGCGTGCCCACGCAACGGGCCGAAGGCCAGGACCCCGGCAGATCCCGTCTGTCAGCCCCCGCTCAGAGAGGGTCTATGTTCTGTTTACCCTCGACCGGTTCGGGAATGTCGCAGCTGAGCTCGTGCCGGGCGAATCCCGAGTCGGGTTCGACGAGATCATGCGGGACCGGATCGCGCCCGGGGCTCGAGTGTGCGTGGAGCGCGGAATCGGGCGCTGGCCGCCTCCGGAAAAGCGGAGCCTGGGGCTGACATGGACAACGCCGTCGCGGGCCCGGGGTTACCGAGAAGACTCGGCAAGCACCGACCCAATACATCATCGGAGAAACGCAAAACGCCTTGCGGTCCAGTGCCACGATTGGTTAATGAGGTTTCGAGGAGTGGTCACGACGTGCCTGCTTCGATACATTGCATGGTTCTGGCAGGTATCGTCCGCTGCCGGGCCTGCAACGCCGATAGCTGCAAGGCGGCTACTCGTAGCTACCTTGAGCTGCGCGCGGCTCTAGACAAGGGCGGGGCTCGGGCGGGTCTGCAAGACCAAACGGCGTCTAGCAGGGCGAAGCCTGCGATGAGCCCCTAGAGCTCGTCAACCGCGAACTGGGACACTTGCTATTAACCGGCTACCCGTATGGGGACCTCTCCGCTCGAGCTACGCACCACGCTCTTCGGGGCCACGCGCCAGTGGGCCTACTCCGCCGCCCCGGCTCACGGCGCCGCCCCAATGGACTGAGCCGCGACACCGCCGGCCTTCAACTGAAGATGCCGGGGTTGCGAGCGAAGCTCGGCGCACACGGTTTTCTGCAAGTCCTTGATAGCTCTGGCCCGGCCGTGAACCCGTGCATAGTGCCCAGGCGGCCAACGGAACAACGATCACGAGGGGGCGACATTTTCTTAGACGGATTGGCTCCCAGGAGGGTAACAGAATTCCAGTCGATTGACGCTCTCCACGCACCTTTTGTCAATCGTCTGTGGTATTGTGGGAGAGGTTTCACGCGCTGTTCTGCATTTGCCCGCCTCCTCACTGGAATACTGAGCCCGTGGACCAGAGAGGATCAGGGGGGTTTGGGTGGATTATGGAGCCCTCAGTCGGCCTGGGATTGATACACTTCATTGTATCGCAGGCATTCATAAGAACCCGAGTCCTCGAGCGACTCCTCACACACAGCCCGGCAGTGCTCGTACAGAACGGGACCATAATCAAGTCCAACCTGTTCAGAAACAGGTACACTGTGGACAACCTCTTAAGCCGCCTAAGGGAAAAGGACGTCTTTGACCTGTCCGAAGTGGAATTCGCTGTACTTGAGCCCTCAGGAAATCTGAGCGTACTCGACAAGAACCAGAACCTCCCTGTGACGCCGAAGGATCTGGGCCTATCCACTCAGTACAAGGGATTAGCGACTCCGGTGGTGATCGAAGGACAGGTTCAGCGCAAGGAACTCGCAAGTCTTCACCTGACCGAGGACTGGCTTATTCGAGAACTCAAGTCAAATGGATACTCGGGCCCGGATCAGGTATTCCTGGCAATGACAAACACACAGGGGGAGCTCTATGTGTCCCCAATCAATGCCCAGCTTCCTCCAATGGCTGTCTACCACTACTCCCGGGCACGCTACTTCGTGGGCGCTGCATCCTGACCAAAGCAGAGTTGGACGCTGTTATCCGATACCCGGCAGGAATCAAAGGTGGCCTAGCGAATCATGCCAAGAAAGGACAAGTCAGCGTTTCACTGGAACACTGCGCGGCAGCATAAGCAGCAATTCGCAGTGAGTTCGCTTATGCTGAAAGTGAGGGACAGCACGCCTCGCTCGAAGCTGAGCGCGCCTCAGGGCGCAGGCCGGACAGCCCGCCGTCGTTCGCCGGCTGGTCGAGATGCTCGAGTCATTCAACGGCCGTGTCTATGACCCCTACTGTGGTTCAGGCGGCATGTTGGTTCAGTTAGTCAGGTTCATCCAAGCCCATGCCACCGGAAACGGCAACGGAGGCAAGGCCCCGGGGCGACATCTTGTCTGTGGCTAGGAGTTGAATTGTACGACCTGGCGATCGGCCAAGATGAACCTCTCCATCTGCGGTATCGAGGACCAGATTGGCCAGGGTGATACCTTCCACAACGACCGCTTCCGCAACCTCAATGCCGACCACATCCTCGCCAAACTGCCCTTGAACATCAGCGACCGAGGCGCCGAGTGGCTGCGCAGTGACAAGCGGCGGCGGCATGGCGCGCCGCCGGTAGGAAAGAGAATGATACCTAGCCCATAGCAGGGAGTTGCGACCGATGAACCACAGCGAGATCGTCAGCTTCATCTGGGGTGTTGCAGACCTTATTCGCGACACCTTTAAGCGCGGCAAGTATCAGGACGTGATCCTGCCGCTTACGGTGCTGCGGCGCCTGGACTGCGTGTTGGCACCTACCAAGGAGAAGGTGCTGGAAACGCAGGCGCGCTTCAAGGGCATGCTCGAAAACCTCGACCCGCAACTGCGCAGGGCATCGGGCTTCGCCTTCTACAACACCTCGCGCTACGATTTCGAGAAGCTCCTAGCCGATGCGCCGCACCTCGCCGCCAACCTCCGGAACTATATCGCGGGGTTCAGCCCCAACATGCGCGAAGTGCTGGAGCGCTTCGACTTCGATAACACGACCAGCAAACTCGACGAGGCCGGACTGCTCTTCAAGGTACTCGAGCGCTTCAAGAACGTGGACCTGCATCCGGACAAGGTCGACAACCCGACGAT
>JANLFS010000174.1 GCA_024655925.1 Bacillota bacterium
ACTTCATAGCCTCAGGACAGGAGATTCTCGTCAAGAGTCTGGTCGGGGAAGAGAAGAGGCTGACGAGGCTAGCGTATGCCGTCCCGGTAGGGAAACGAGCCGTGTCGGTCCAGGTGGACGATGTGAGCGGTGTGTCAGGCATGCTAAGACCCGGGGATCGTGTTGATGTACTGGGGACATTTGATGTTCCTGGGGGAGCTGGGCAGCCTTTTAGCGGGACTACAATCTTTCTCCAGAACATCGAGGTTCTTGCCGTGGGCCAGTCCCTGAGCGATGCTGCTCCAGCCGAAGGTGGGGGTGCCGGAGGAAAATACGGAACCGTGACGCTGGCAGTGACTCCGGCAGATGCCCGTCCACTGACGTTGGTTTCGGAAAGGGCAAGGATTCGGTTAGCATTGAGATCACCCGTGGATGAAGGACGTGCAGTGGTTTCACCGTTCGAGATGCGGATGTTGATAGGTCGGTAGATCTGGCGGGAGAAGCACGCTGGGTTCTGCAACCTTGGGTGAGAAGGAGGTGCGCCTGTGAGAGAAATCACTGTCCTAGTAGTAGATGACGTAGAGCAGACCCGCGAAAACATCAGGATGCTGCTGGAGCTCGACAAGAGCATTACAGTTATCGGAGAAGCCGCTAACGGGCGTGAAGCAGTCGAGCAAGCCAGGGAACTGAATCCAGATGTGGTTCTGATGGACATCAACATGCCGGAGATGGACGGCATCCAGGCCACAGAGCTTATCGGGGTGTCGAATCCGCGCACAGCAGTCATCATAGTGTCCGTCCAAGGCGAGCAGGAGTACCTGAAGCGCGCCATGCTGGCCGGTGCCAAGGAGTTTCTCATCAAGCCCTTCAGCCCGGACGAACTGGCGTCCACAGTGAAGCGTGTGGTAGAACTGAACAGGAAGCGCTGGGAGTCCCTCGGGGACATTGGGAGCGAGGGGGCAGAAGAAGTACGCGCCCATCAACCCCACATTGTGACGGTATTCAGCACAAAAGGGGGCGTCGGCAAGACCTGCATCTGCGCCAACCTGGCGGTGGCTCTGGCGGAGAGGACGGGGGAAAAGGTGGGGCTGGTCGATCTCGATTTGCAATTCGGCGACATTGCGGTGATGCTCAACATTTTTCCTAAGCGTACCATTGCCGAACTGATGCAGGAGCAGGGGGATCTTGACACTGAGCTGCTGCAGAGCTACCTGTACGAGCGCAACGGGGTCGATGTGCTCGCCTCGCCCAACAAGCCCGAGCTGGCAGAACTCATTGAAGCCGACGATGTGGCCCGCGTGCTCAAGGCATTCTCCAAAAGCCACGACTACGTGATTGTTGATACTCCCCCGGTATTCAATGACACTACGCTGGTGGCCCTCGACGTGGCGGACATCATCCTGTTGGTGGCCTCACTGGATCTCCCAACGGTAAAGAACATTAAGCGCAGCCTGGACATCCTCACCACGCTTGGCCTTCTACATAAGGTCAAGCTGGTGCTCAACCGGGCGTCCCACTACCACGGAATCGATCCCAATGATGTGGAGAAGGTGTTGGAAATGAAAATCGACGCGCGCTTGCCCAACGACGGCAAGCTGGTGGTGCAGTCGGTGAACCGAGGTCAGCCCTTCATTCTGGTGGATCCCAACGCCCCGGTGACCAAAGCACTGTACTCGCTGGTTTCCGTGGTCGACCCCGGCATCGACACGCGCGCCCACAAGCCCGATGCAGGCTTTAAGGAGAAGCCGGGATTGAAGGAAGACAGAAAGCGCAGATTCTGGGGAAAAAAGGCGGCGACGGCTCGGTAATGAGCAGCTAGGGAATACACCCACTGCTCCCTCGCGCAAGATAGGGAGATGATGCACTTTGTCACTGCTGAAGCGCCTGGAAACACAAATAGGCGACCTTCGTGCCTTGGAAATCGGGAAGGGAACCAAGAACCGGCAGCTTCTCGAACTGGTGCACGATATCCACCGTGAAGTCGTCAAGGAAATTGACAATGAGATACTGACTGCATACCGACAGGGCAGCGAAATGCTGGAACCGCGCCTGCGGCAGGAAGTCAGGAAAATATCCGACGACATCCTGGACCGGCAGGGAGAAGTCATGCTGCGGGCGGAACGGGACCGCATCATCGCTATGGTCATGGACGAAGTTGTGGGGTATGGACCCATCACCCCATTGCTGCTTGACGAGGAGATATCTGAGATCATGGTTAACGGGCCGCAACAGGTCTATGTCGAGCGGCAAGGGAAAATCTATCCGGCAGACATACTGTTTCGTGACGACGAGCACGTGTTGCATGTTATCGAGAAGATCATTGCACCGTTAGGGAGAAGAATCGACGAGAGCAGCCCGATGGTTGATGCCCGGCTGCCCGACGGCTCACGCGTCAATGCGATTATTCCCCCCCTGGCTCTGAATGGCCCCACTCTGACCATCCGCAAGTTCCCAACCGAGCGTCTGGGGATGGATGACCTTATTCGTCTTGGCACGCTGACCCCGGCCATCGCCCGCTTCCTGGATGCCTGCGTGCGGGGCCGCCTCAATATCGTGGTGTCAGGGGGTACCGGGGCGGGCAAGACTACACTACTCAACGTCCTTTCGTCCTTTATCCCTAATGATGAACGCATCATTACGGTGGAGGACGCGGCGGAACTGAAACTCAATCAGGAGCACGTGGTATCGCTGGAGACCCGCCCGCCCAACATTGAAGGAAAAGGGGCCATCGTCATTCGCGATCTGGTGCGCAACTGCCTGCGGATGAGGCCTGACCGCATTGTCGTCGGCGAAGTCCGCGGCGGCGAGGCGCTGGACATGCTGCAGGCGATGAATACCGGGCACGATGGGTCGATCACTACTGCGCACGCGAACTCCCCCCGGGACGTCTTGGCACGCACCGAGACCATGGTGATGATGGCGGGCATGGAGTTGCCCCTGCGGGCCATCCGCGAACAGATATCCTCCGCCCTGAATCTCATCGTTCACATCAGCCGCCTCAAGGATGGGACGCGCAAGGTGACGCACGTGACCGAGGTGCTAGGCATGGAAGGCGACGTCATCGTGCTGCAGGACCTCTTCGTGTTTGAACAGACAGGGATTGACGCCCGTGGCCGCGTAGTGGGGCGGCACCGGGCCACAGGTATTCGGCCCAAATTCCTCGAATCATTGGCAGCCAGCGGGATCGTCGTGCCTACCGACATATTCGAGGCTTAGGAGGACAGGCGATGCAGTACGCGGTAGCAGGTCTGGTATTCCTGGCCCTGATGTCGGCCATCGCAGGGCTCAAGATGTCCTCTGGCAAGAAGGGTGACATCC
>JANLFS010000175.1 GCA_024655925.1 Bacillota bacterium
GCTGTGATGTGGATCGCACCGCTCCTTTCGTCCTTAGGTCAGGCGGGACCGTCGAGGACCTCGCCGCCGCTATTCACCGGGACCTGCCGTCAAGAATGAAGAGTGCTCGAGTCTGGGGTTCCGCGAAGTTCGAAGGGCAGTCTGTTCCGAGAGATCACGTTCTCCGGGACGGGGACGTTGTGGAATTCCACTCTTGAGCAAGCAGCTGATTCTCCGGACTCACCCCGGGGAGCGTGAAGGGCTGAAGGCGGGCTGCGAAGCTCGAACCTGGGCCCGAAGCCCGATTCCCGTGGGGGAAGCGGGCTTCGGGCGCGCGAAATCCTGGAAGATCTGGGCCGCTGCAGTGCCTATGCTGGGACGGACTTGGTCTTCGTTTCAACCACCGCGAGTTCGCCTTCAGTTGAGGCCACGAATACGGAAGCCGCGGCGTCTCCCGTGATATTGACTGTAGTCCGCGCCATGTCGAGGATCCTGTCGATTCCGGCTATCAACGCGACTCCCTCGAGAGGGAGCCCAACGGAGGTCAGAACCATCGTGAGCATGATCAGCCCCGCTCCTGGAACACCAGCAGTGCCGATCGAAGCCAGCGTCGCCGTAAGGACTATCGACAGTTGCTGCCCGAGGGTCAGGTTCAAGCCGTAAACCTGCGCCACGAACAGTGCACACACACCCTGGTACAGTGCGGTTCCGTCCATGTTGATCGTTGCCCCGAGCGGAAGGACGAAACTCGACACGCCCTTTTTCACTCCGAGGTTCTCTTCAACACACCGCATCGTGACGGGGAGCGTGGCGGAACTGCTCGACGTGGAGAACGCGACAAGCTGTGCGGGAAGGATGCCTCGGAAGAACGCGACCGGGCTGATCCGGCCGAACGTCGAGACGGTCACTGAATACGTGAGGGCCATGTGCAGGATGCAGCCGAGGTAGACGGCGATGATGACCTTGACGAACGGGAGCAGGACAGAAGCCCCGTACTTGCCGACGGTCGTGGCGATCAACGCAAAGACGCCGTAAGGAGCTACCTCCATCACGATTGCGGTCATCCTGTACATCACCTGGGCGAAACTCTCAGCAACTTCGAGGACCGGCTTGCCGCGGTCACCCACCAGGGCTATTGAGATGCCGACGAAGAGCGCAAAGACTATGATCGGGAGCATCTGCACCTTGAGCATAGCGTCGAGAGGGTTAGCCGGGAAGATCCCGAGGATCGTGTCAAGAATGCTGGGAGCCTTCTGAGCCGAAGACGTGGCTGCCCCGACATCTATGGTGAGCCCAGAGCCGGGCCTGATGATGTTGGCGAGGATGAGCCCGATGAGCACTGCCACCGCCGTTGTCACCAGGAAGTATGCCACAGTTTTTCCGCCCATCCGGCCGAGCTTTCTCACGTCTCCCACTCCGGCGGCGCCGGCGACAAGAGACGCGAACACCAAGGGAACGATGACCATCTTGATCAGAGTCAGAAACAGGTTCCCAAGTGCCAGAAGCAAGGATGACGAGGAGGCACTCTCACGGAAGATCAAACCGACAAGCACACCGAGGACCAGGCCTATCAGGATCTTCTGATAAAGCTTCAGGCCTTTCAACAGGAACAACCTCCTCCAGGTTATTGTGGATGGCCCAGATCGTCCAGTGGCAGCAATATTCGACACATGTCGTGCCACCACCTGCCAAGGTCAGTGGGGAAGTGCAGGTTGGTCCATACCCGCTGGGAGCAGGTGCCGGGCAAGATGCGTCGAAATCGACATGAAGTCGGTCCACGCCGGATACAACTAGGAGGAGTGCGAAATGAGAGTGCTCGTGGTGTACCACTCCAGGGCTGGCGCGACACACCAACTTATGCAGGCAGTCCGTGGGGCGCTCGAAGCTCGTGGCCACAGGGTGGAGTCCCACAGGCTCGAACCAGTCAGACCCGCTGATTACCTAGCCTGCGGGTGGGGGGCGTTACGCCGAAGGCAGGCACCACTTGCCAAGGACCCTCCGAAGTCCCTCATGGCCTATGAACTCATACTCATAGCCGGGCCAGTCTGGGCCGGAAGGACTCCACCCGAGCTCAACACCTTCCTTGACAACCTTCCCGATGCCATCGGAAGGAGATTCGGCGTTTTCGCCACCGCTGGTTCAGGAAGGGCGGACGGATGGCTTCGATCTGCCAAGAACAGAGTGGAGAGAGCGGGCGGGATGATCGTGTACGAGGACTGCGTCAAGCGGTCAGTGGCCACCAAGCCCTCTGACTGCGCCCGACGTGCGGGCGAGATAGTAGACCAGCTTCTGAGACCTTCAGTCTGGTCGTAGGGGGTTGCCATGGTGACTAGAGAGGAGCTCATGGCGGAAGGCCTTGTGCAGAAGTTCATCCGGTACATCAAGGTGGACACGGAAGGCTTTGAGCAGGCACACGAGATACCCAGCTCCGACGGGCAATGGAAACTCGCGAGGATGCTTGCATCGGAACTCTCAGAGATCGGCCTTTCCGACGTGGAAGTCGACGACCATGCGTTTGTGACAGGCCGGCTTCCCTCAAACCTTGCGGGACGTGCACCTGCGGTCGGGTTCATCGCCCACATGGACACAGTGCCGGGTGTGCCGGGCGCGGGAGTGAAACACGTCCTGCACCGCTCGTATGACGGAGGCGACATCGAGGTTGCTCCGGGAACCGTCTTGAGCCCCCGCGATACTCCGGCGCTTGCGAAAGCGGTGGGCTGTGACATCATTACCTCGGACGGGACCACTCTCTTGGGAGCGGACGATAAGGCGGGCGTCGCCGAGATCATGCAGGCCCTGGTGGAGATGGTCAAGGACCCGGGCCATCCGCACCCCGATGTATGGGTGGCGTTCACCCCGGACGAGGAGACCGGGCGAGGAATCGCACACTTCCCCAAGAACCGGTTCGAAGCGCGGATCGCATATACTCTCGACGGCGGGGACCTGGGCGAACTCCAGTTGGAGACCTTCAACGCCATAAACGGAGTAGTCATCGCCTACGGGATCTCGAGCCACACAGGCACTGCCAGGGGGAAGATGGTCAACGCGGTCCACCTCGCGGCCGAAGTGATCGCCTCAATACCCGCCACTTGGAGGCCTGAGACGACGTCAGGCCGGGAGGGGTTCATCCATCCAAACGACGTCGAGGGAAATGTCGAGCGGGTCCGGGTGAAGGTAATCATAAGGGACTTCGACCGATCCGGCCTCGAGCTCAGGGAGAGAGCTTTCCTGGATACCTTGCGCGGG
>JANLFS010000176.1:0-437 GCA_024655925.1 Bacillota bacterium
CCTCAGGCTCAACAGCGCCTCTAGGCCATAGGGTAAGGCCCCGAATGCCCTCCCTCTCGCCAGCAACTGATCCCACATATCATTACTGTACTCTGCAGGACAGTAAACCTCGTAGCCATGTTCGCCGGTGAACCCCGTTCGAGATAGTATGCAGTCTACCTCGGCCACTTTGACCACAACGAACCGGAAGTAGTCGAGATCGGACAGATCACAGTCACACAGTGGTTTCAGGATTTCCCTGGACAGGGGCCCTTGAACACATATCAATGCTGTGCCGGACGACACATCGGTAACCCACGCGTTGGAGCCCTTCGAGTGTTCCGATATCCAGCGGAAAACCTTCTCCCCATTCGGAGTGCTCGTAATGACCCAGTAGTGTTGTTTGTTAAAGCGATAGACCGTGGTATCATCGAGGATGCCGCCGTCTTCCTTCAGAA
>JANLFS010000176.1:447-3211 GCA_024655925.1 Bacillota bacterium
CAATTCCGCCGTCGGTCAACCGGCTCAAGTCGTTGACGGTGAGCCCCTGAAGTAGGTCAAACGCTCCCTCTCCCTTGATGTCGATCTCCCCCATGGTGGAGAGGTCTATGAATCCCGCCCTTTCCCGCACAGCCCGGTGCTCTTCGACGGGATCCGAGAACCTGAGCGGAACTTCCCACGGGCCCGTAGCCAGTATGGCCCCGTATTTCACGTGGACCGGATACAATGGGGTCCTCTTCATCTGCCGTTCCCTCCCGCCTCTGTTCAAGGGTGTAATTCTTTCTGTGCCTGGCTACTTGTCGAAGTAGACCAACAGTACTTCCTCCTGTACGGGCTTAGTAACCAGGCTCACCGTCACGTAGACAGCGATCCCAATGCCAAGAGCCCATACGTATGGGTGCAATCCAAGCGGATTAAACTTCAGCACGAAGTACTGAAACAGAAGGAACGCTTCACCCGCAATCAGTGAGGCGATGGCCCCTGCAGTTGTGCCCCTCTTCCAAAACAGTCCGAACGTGAGTGGGATAGTGAAGATGCCAAATCCCGACGTGACGAAAATCATGATCATGGTGATGAGTGTGAGTGGTTTGAGAGACGCGAGAATAGTCACAATCCCGATCATAAGGATGACGACCCTGGACATTTTGGCTACCTGTTCATCGCTGACGCTCCTGTTGAGTACCTTCTGGTATATGTCACGCGTCGCCGCACCAGCAGCCACGAGGAGTATAGAGTCACAGGTCGACATTGCCGCTGCAAGGACCGCTGCCGCAAATAGTGCGGACATCAATGGAGACATCAGTTTCTTTAGAAGCGAGGGGAAGGCAAGATCGGGGCTTGCAAGTGTAGGAAACAAGACACGCGCTGCAAGTCCCGGAATCGTCAGGAGGCCCATGGTGAGAAAGACAGCCAGTGCACTGACCACTAATGCCATCTTGCACGTCCTCGTGTCCCTCATGGCAAGGAATCTCGTGGTCAGCGCGGGCTGTCCCACCCATCCAAACGTCCATATCAGGAATGTGGAGAAAACCATCGCCGGCGGCATGTAGTTCCCGGGCCCAGGAAGGCTCATCATCGCTGGGTCTATCTTGGCGATTGCAGCGTTGATCCCCGATAACCCACCTATCAGAGAGAGCGACTTCGCTGTGAGTACTAAGACGCCGGCCAGCATAATGAGCCCCTGGAGCGTGTCGGTCCACGCGACCGCGAGGAAACCACCCAAAGCCGTGTACACAGTAACTATGCCCGCAAACACTACGACGGCGACGACGTAGTCTACGCCAAGGAAGCCCTCGAACAGGCGGCCAGCGGCAGTATACTGAACCACCATCATCGGAATGCTAAACAGAAGGGTGATGACCGCTACGAGCAATCGCACCGTGTCACTGTCATATCTGTGAGCCAGAAGGTCGGGAAGTGTGACCGCGTCGATTCTCTCTCCAATGTGCCGGATCTTCCGGGCATAAAGCCCGTACTGCAGCAATGGAGCACATGTCTCCGCCGCCAGATACACGATGGTTGCCCAACCCCATTTCCATATAAAGCCACCAAACCCAATGAAAGTACTGCCACTATACGCCGTGGCAAACCAGGTCATCGCAAGGACGAAAAAACCAAGCCGGCGTCCCGCTACAAAGAACTCCTTGACCCCACGGGAGTATCTCTCAGCCACCAGTCCGAGCACAAGCACACCTATGAAGTAGACGATCATTATGCCCCAGGTAAGCATCAGCTTCGAACCCCCTCTCCTTCTTCATCCTTCATCCTCCATGCCACGTACAAGTTGACGCCTAGCATTACGAACGACCAGATCAGCAGCCACCAGATGCCGACATCAATGCCAAGAAACCCAGGTCGATACATCCCATTCTCCTCCTTCTATACTCATCTGGTCACAGCCGCTAGCGCGACCACCGTTCCCTCCTTTCTGCGGCCACCATTCGAGGTTCAAGCCCTCCACACTTCGCGGAACAAACGCAGAGAATTGTCGCCAAGCACCTTCCGGATGTCCGAATCGCCATAGCCCCTAGCGGCGAGGCCTCTCGGTATATTAATAACCTCGGACACGTGCCGCAACCGCGGAGGATATGCCCAAGGCCACGGACTATATACACCCATTTTGTACACGCTCTTGCCGTACCCCAGCTCCCCGGACTCCGTGGAATAGTCCGTCCTCGTGTACCCGTCGATGAAATCAGTGCCAAAGCCGACGTGCCCGTGTGTCGATGCCCGCCAGTTTCGCCACGTACTCGATATGATCGAGATACGTCTCGATAGTCAACGTGGACTTTGGGGAAAGGAAACACGGAAAGGCAGTGATGCCCATCACGCCGCCCTTCTTCGCGAGTAGCCTTATGGCCTCATCACTGACATTGCGGGGGTTCGGGCTCAATGCCGCCACGCACGAGTGGGTAATTGCAACTGGGGCGCGAGATACCTCGATCGCGTCAAGCGTGGTAGCATTACCGGCATGCGACAGATCCACAAGTACTCCGCGGCGATTCATTTCCTCCACTGCGGCCACTCCAAAATCGCTCAGGCCGCTATCTGAGTTTGGCAAGTGAAAAGTGTGCCGGAACGGCCATTGAAAAGGGACCCAATCGGGCATAATCAGGTCGTGTTCTCGCGGCTTCTTCTAAGACTTTCCCTGAAGCGGTAGCTGTCCCCGGTGGTTGTGAAAATGTGTCCGCGGCGGCCCTGATTGATAGGCTGGTCCACCGCGGACACATTTTCACAACCACCGGGGACAGCTACCGCTTCAGGG
>JANLFS010000177.1 GCA_024655925.1 Bacillota bacterium
CAAGAGCGAGGGACTTCTCCAGAGATACGTGTCGCCTGAGGCGGCCGCAGTGGTTAGCCCTGTCACGGACACAGATGGCTATTTCACCGCTGCCCGGCTGGGGACCATTGGCATCGCCTACAACACGAATAGAGTCAAAGTCCCGCCTGCAGTCTGGACCGATCTACTGAAACCGGAGTTCAAGGATGGCTTCGGGATTGCCAATCCAGCGATCTCGGGTACCGCGATGGTGAGCGTGTCCATGATAGCCAAGAACCTGGGATGGGACTACATCGAGAAGCTCAGAGCTAATGGGGCGAAAATGGGACAAGGCGCGAGTCAGGTAGTCGACGACACCGCCGTCGGAGACCTCAAGGCCTGTCTTGCTGTGGACTACATAGCGATCAACAAAATAGCGGAAGGAGCGCCGCTGGGGTTCGTATACCTGGACAAGATAATCGTGATTCCGGGACCAGTAGCGATTCTCAAAGGCACCCCAAACCTGGAGGCTGCCAAGCTATTCGTCGACTTCCTGCTGTCGCGCGAGGGGCAGACGATCGTAGCTGGGTCGTACACCCTCCCGTGCCGCAAGGATGTCCCGATCGTCGAAGGCGTGGGTCTCATTCCGCCCCAAGAAGCTGTGAAGCGGGCAATGTCGCTCGACTACATAAAGCTCAGGGCGGAGAAGGTGGAGATCATAGACAGGTTCGTGTCCATTATGACTCGCAAGTGACCCGTCTTCACTCGAAGTCATGCCAGTCGAGTCGGTGCAGGCCCTCGCTTACAGCCAGAAGCGATGCCTGAACGCGATCATGCACATCCAGCTTGCTATAGATTGAGCTGACGTAGTTCTTGACTGTCTGCTCAGCTACGCACAGGGTGCGCGCTATCTCTTTGTTGGAGTGGCCTTGTGACAGTAGTATGAGGACCTGCATCTCTTTCCTGCTGAGCTGCTGTTTCCATTCAGGGCGGGAGCGAGAACGAGGCAGGTCTTCCTGGCTGGGAGAGCCCTCTTTTTCGGTGCTCCCTGGAGTTTCGGCTTGAGTTCGAGCAATTGACGCGTTGACGACAGGCGGGACTTGCAGCCTGCGCCTGGGCCACAAGAGCATGAAGATAGCAGCAGTAGCCAGTGCGCCCGCGATCAGCCCGCCCGTCAGGGAGACGGGAAACGCGCGGGAGAAACCTCCATCGGCCTCCTTATCGAAGAGACCAGCCAGCGAGACTGGCACGAACACGCGCCAATCAGTGCCTTCAATTGACCTGAGAATCGCAACGACATCCTCGCCGTTGATTTTGGTCGTGAAGCTGCCGTCGGCCCGGTTTATCACAGCGCCCGAATAGAGCTCCTGCACATAGGAGATTCCTTCCAAGGGGTCTGCAGATCCATTTTCCCACAGGGGTGCAGAGATGATGCGCCCATCGCCATCAGCGACTACCGTGTAGTTGGTCTTAGCCGTGCCCACCGAGAAGTAGAAGTGATCGTGCAGGTAGTCGTTGACCACACGAGCCAGTTCGTCCGCCTGTATCAGGATGATCAGCACGCCAAGCGGGCTTTCCGTGAACAGGCCCTTTATCCGCCTGCCAACCATGACGCAGTCGATGCCCGTATGGGCGCAGTCTGGCTCGAATGTCCACGTCGGCTTGCCGTCAGCCTTTATCGCGCTCTTGTACGCCTCGGAGTTCCGAAGCGACTTGATGAACGAAGCCGGAAGCGACTCCCGCATCGTCAGTGCCTTTCGATTCTCGTTGCACTCGTCGAGAAACACAGCGTCGAATACTCCACGATAGCCGAATGTATATCCCTCCAGGAAATTCGAGAAGGTGTGGCTGTAAGGGGCGATCTCGTATGGATCTGGGCTGGCCACGCAGTCCGTCAGTAGCTGGTTCAGATCCTGATTTGCAACAAACTGGAATGTGGCATCCTCATAGGCCCTGAGGAAGGCCCGCAGGTTCGTTGTTGCTTGAGCCACGACCAGGTTGCAGTAGTCTGTCACCCTTCGATCAGGCTGCTCGGCATATCTGAGCGATACTAGACCAAGGATTGCCGCTGACCCTAACATAGCCAGAGCAAGCAAACGGCCGAGGTGCGCAGACAGGTTGCTTCTTTGCTGGTCGAGGGCCACCATGCCGGACACTCCTTGAGCGACTCTCGCCGAAGCTCCTGGGATTCGCCTTGAATAGTATTCTTGCCATCTCCCGGACATCCCTCCTTTTCCAGCGTTGGCCGGCAAATGCCCAGCCGGCTGTGCGGCGCCGACGATGCGCGGAAGCCGGCATTCGGGTAGGAAGCAAGGAGGCGAGCCCTTGACGGCACGGGCCGAGACTGCACATACAGTCCATTCTGCCTGGCCGGGGTAGCCCTCCTCGCCTCTCGACTCAGACCCGTTATCGTTCCCCGGGCCACTCGAACGAGATGTCTTGCCTGTTGATGGACTTGACGATTACGTTGACGACATCCCCTGCCTTTGCGCTAGCGGAGACCGCTTCGGAGTTTTGAATGGGGCCGACCCAGCGGTGGCCACCTGCCTCGTAGATTCCTTTCCATCCACCTTCATTCGTCTTTTCCTCAGAGAGGGTTACCTGAACTTTGGCCCCGGATTTGCAGGGCAGTTGCCAAGAACCGAGGTTACCGGGTGCCGCCGGCGCCCCACCAGTCCTGGGTGGGGCACTGATCACGCCTCGGGGCTGGTTCGGCCGGCCACCATGAAGGTCTTCACCTATCGGCCTGGTAGTCTCGTCTGGTTTCCTCATCCTCCCGTACCCTGCATTGGTCTTTGCCCCAATTCCCCAATTCCCAAGGGCCTCAAGTAGCAAAGCCATTGCCAAGCGGGTCCATGCCCTGCCGGAATCTCCTTGAACATCGCAGCGTAGAGAGTGGACCTGCCCCGTTTCCGTGGACACCCAGAGGCTTGGCGGTGTAGGGTATAGTCAGTGAGGAGGAATATCCGCATGCCTAGGACTAGACCACCGTACCCGCCGCAGTTTAGGGCAGAGGCCGTGAAGCTCGTCCAGACCAGTGGGAAGAGCCTTAAGGAGATCTCCACGGACCTTGGAGTGTCTGTCGAGTCCCTGCGCAATTGGGTGAAGCAGGCGGAGATAGACGAGGGTCAGCGTGACGGCTTGACTACCGCTGAACGCGATGAGCTCAGACGGCTCCGAAGGGAGAACCGGATCTTGCGTGAGGAGCGCGAGATCCTAAAAAAAGCCGCGGCCTTCTTTGCCAAGGAG
>JANLFS010000178.1 GCA_024655925.1 Bacillota bacterium
GATGCACGGGACGCCCATGACAGACACCCTTGGCAAAGTCGTGTCTGAGATGGGCATAACGAAGCTCGGCTTCGAGTCGGAGCACATGACCTATGATCACCTCCACGAGATCGGAGCAGCTCTCGCAGGGGTGGAGCTCGTACCGACCAAGCGAGCGGTGGAGTCGCTTCGGATCGCAAAGTCCGAGGACGAGGTGAGCCTGATTGCCGAGGCGTGCAAGCTCACAGACGAGGCCTTCGAGCACATCCTGGGGTTCATCAAGCCGGGAGTGACCGAAAACGAAGTCGCGAACGAGCTCCTGACCTTCATGATAAAGGTGGGCATGCGGCCGAGTTTCGACTTCATTGTGGCTTCTGGCGCGCGGGGCGCGATGCCTCACGGCGTCGCCTCCGACAAGGTGATAGCCGAAGGTGACTTGGTCACGCTGGATTTCGGGGGGTTTCATCGCCGGTACACTTCTGACATGACACGAACCGTTGTGGTGGGAAAGCCCTCAGGCGAACAGCGCGCAGTATATGACCTGGTGCTCGAAGCGCAACTCGCTGGGGTTGCTGCCGCGCGGGCGGGCATGAAATGCAGCGATGTGGACCAGGTGTCGAGGGCAATAATACAGAGGGCGGGGCATGGTGACCGGTTCGGCCATGGGCTCGGGCACGGGGTCGGACTGGAGATACACGAGGCGCCAAGGCTTGCCCAATCAGAGTCGACTGTGCTCGAACCGGGCATGGTGGTGAGTGTGGAGCCGGGAGTCTACATACCGGGCTGGGGCGGAGTGAGAATCGAAGACCTCGTGGTGATAACAGACGGGGATGCGAGGGTACTGACCAGTACCACAAAGGATCTCATACAGGTGTAATCGGGGGGTCGTAGTCTTATGATATCAACCAACGATTTCAGGACCGGTCAGACCATAGAGTGGGATGGGAGCGTCTGGGTGGTGGTAGACTTCCAACACGTCAAGCCGGGCAAAGGTGCGGCGTTCGTGCGGGCGCGGCTCAAGAACGTGATCACCGGGAACGTCATCGAGACCACCTTCCGGGCAGGCGAGAAACTCCCCAAAGCGCAGATAGACTACAGGGACATGCAGTTCCTGTACGAGTCGGGAGGGGAGTACTTCTTCATGGACCAGACCTCCTTCGAGCAGATCTCCCTCTCCCAGGAGGTCCTTGGGGACTCCATCAAGTATCTCAAGGAGAACATGGTCATCGGTGTTCAGTTCTACAACGGAGCCCCCATCGGAGTGGAGCTTCCGAACTTCGTGGAACTGGTCATAATTGAGACCGACCCGGGGCTGCGCGGCGATACTGCGTCCGGCGGCACGAAACCTGCCAAGCTCGAAACCGGGGCGGTGGTACAGGTTCCTCTCTTCGTCCAGCAGGGCGACAAGATTCGCGTCGACACCAGGACCCACCAGTACCTGGAGCGCGTCTAGGTTCGCCCCCCCTCGGCGGCAGGCGCGCTCACGCCGACGCCGGTTGGTCTGCTGGGTCAGGTCCGGGTGAGGGACAGAATAGTGCACGCGGCGGCTGCTTTCCATTGCCGCCGCTTTTCGCTTGTACCTGGAATAATCTCAGTCGGCCACCATATGATTATGTAGTCACCTTCGGTCCAAGCCCGGGAGGCCACGCGCTGTGAGGAAACGTGGGGGCGACCCCCTGTTGGACGAGATATGCCCGGCCCTTCCCCCGAAAGTCAGACAGGCGGTGAAGCATGCACGTCCGGAGGTCAGGACGAGCCTGACAGAGTTGAGGCTGAGACGCGGACGGCCTGTAATGGGCGTCACAGCGGACTACGATTTCTTCCTCGGCCCCGAGGGACAGCCCGTCCGTCCCGGCGTCGCAGGGAGCGGCCCTGACCCTGTCGTCACAGACGACGATGAATGGGAACGCGCGGTGCAGCTTGTCACGGAGAGCTCCATCTATGCCCTGGAAGAGGAGCTTCGCAACGGGTATGTCACCCTCCCGGGCGGCCATAGAGTCGGACTCGTCGGCCGGACGGTCCTGGAAGGGGGACGCATTCGGACTCAGCGCGACCTTTCGGGGATGAACTTCCGGATAGCGCGGCAGGTGATTGGGGCCGCGGACCCGCTGATGCCATACCTGGTAGACCGGACCACCCGCAGGCCCAGAAGTCTCCTTGTGGTCTCCTCTCCGGCCCTCGGCAAAACCACCCTCCTCAGAGACATCGCCCGCCAACTGAGCTCGGGAGTGCCGGCGATGGGAGGACGCGGGTGGAAGGTGGGGGTGGTGGACGAGAGGTCAGAGATTGCCGCTTGCTGCGATGGGGTTCCCCAGAACGATGTGGGGCCGCGGTCCGATGTTCTCGACGCGTGCCCGAAAGCCGAGGGGATGGCCATTATGGTGAGGTCCATGTCACCCGAGGTAATAGTCACAGATGAGATCGGGATCGCCGACGACGCGAGAGCGATCGAAGAAGCACGAAGGAGCGGAGTTGCAGTAATTGCATCCGCGCACGCCCGTGACCTCGAGGACGCCGCTGCCCGGCCCGTGCTGCGGGACATCATGGCTTCTGGCGTGTTCGACATCGTGGCAGTGTTGGGCCGCAGTCTCGGCCTTGGAACCATAGAATCTGTCCTGTGCGGGCTTACCGGGGCACGGTTGTCGCCGGGGCCGTTCAGGTTCGGGGGAGATGCCAGCGGGGGAGGTGAGGTCAGCTGGAGATTCCGATCAAGCTCGCTGGGGTAATCCTGACAGTAGGATCGATGGGCATGGGCGGCCTCGCCGTCGCCAGGTGCTACAGGCTTCGCCATGAGGAACTCAGAACGTGGGTTACTGCTCTCGCTGCCCTCAGGACCGAAGTCTCTTTCGGTCGGACGCGCCTTCCAGCCGCTATGAGAAGAGCGGGGCGCGCCGCCGGAGGGGCATGTGAGACTGTGCTCACCCGGGCCGCCGACGGGCTGGAACGCGGGGGTGACGGGCGGACTCCCCGGGAATGTCTGAGCGATGCTCTTCGCACAATGGCGAAAGGCGGCGGCCAAGCAACTCACCTGTGGGACGAGGACATCGACATTCTGCTCGCATTGGGAGAGGCGCTCGGGTCGTCCGGCCCGGACGACCAGGTTCGCCACATAATGCTTGCCTCTTGGTGCGCCATCCGCTCTGAGGCAAGC
>JANLFS010000179.1 GCA_024655925.1 Bacillota bacterium
AGCGCTACGGAAAGGCTCTTCAGCTCTTCTTCCCTACTGTGGATTGACGCGGTCGACCGGTGGGAAGACGGGTGACATTCTCCGGATCTGATAGTATAATGACGAAGGTGGTAACATACCACCTGCTCTCACCAGCATATTCCCACCATGTGAGAGGGGGGACATCTCGGTGGACGGAGACTCAGGTAACAGTAGCAACTTGCCTTTCACAGCTCATCGAAGAACCACACAAGAGCAAGGGGCGCCGTCCGCCGGAATGGTCTCTCGCGGGCGGTGACCTCCTGCGCGAGGAGGTGCACACATGCGCGAGAAGGACCAGGCTCTCCTCGAGAGGGTCAAGCAACTCCTAGAGGCAGGTTCTCTCGACCAGATTCCCGATCTTGTTAGGTCCATTCACCCCGCGGACGTCGTCGACATCCTCGAGAATCTCCGAGACGAAGAGCAACAGGCCTTCTTCCATGCGATCCCGAGCGATACGGCCGCTGATATCATCCAGGAACTTGATCCCGTTGACCAAGCCAGAATAATCAAGGTGATGGACAACGTCCGGTCCTCCCAGATCCTCAAAGAGATGGACTCGGACGATGCCGCAGACCTCCTGGCAGACTTGCCTGAGGCGAAGGCCGAGAAACTCCTGGGCCTTATGAATGCCGAAGGCGAAGACGTCCGTGAACTGCTTCAGTACGACGAGGATTCGTCAGGAGGCATCATGGCCACGGAGTACGTGTCCGTGCGTGCCGACTGGACCGTGGAGCAGACCTTGGCCGAGCTCAGGCGACTCGCCCCGGAGGCTGAGACAGTCTACTATGTATACGTCCTGGATGAGCAGGAGCACCTGGTTGGCGTGCTGTCCCTTCGTGACCTGGTAATCTCGGATCTCCGCGCGAGAATCGGGACGATCATGAACCCTAAGGTAGTATCCGTCTCCACTGACGTGGACCAGGAAGAAGCCGCCCAGCTGTTCAAGAAGTATGGGTTTCTGACCCTGCCAGTGGTGGATGAAGAGAACAAGCTCACAGGTATAATAACCGCCGATGACATCCTTGATGTCGTGGAAGAGGAGGCGACGGAAGACATCCAGAAGATGGCTGCGACGCTTCCCCTGACCGAACCTTACCTCGACACAGGCCTCGGGACGCACTGGACCAAGCGCGTCAGCTGGCTTCTGGTGCTGTTCCTGGCAGAATCCATCACCGGGGGCATTCTCCAAAAGTTCTCAGCTGCTATGGAGGCGTTCATAGCCCTCACATTCTTCATCCCGCTGCTCATCGACAGCGGAGGAAACGCCGGTTCTCAGGCTGCCGCGATCATCATCCGGGGCCTGGCTGTGCGGGACATCCGGGTCAGGGACTTCTTCCGGGTGATCTGGCGGGAGGCTTGGGTCGGGCTTCTCCTTGGACTCGCCATGGCAGTTGTGGCGTTCTTCCGGGCGTGGTTCGTGGGAGGCACTCCGCTTCTGGGCTTCACCGTATGCCTGGCTGTCTGTGCCATTGTGGCTTTCGGCACGCTGGTGGGCGCGGCCCTGCCGATAATCGCGACCAAGATCGGATTCGATCCGGCTGTAGTGGCTGGACCCTTGATCACCACCATAGTGGATGCCCTGGGCTTGATGATCTACTTCACCATTGCCAAGGCGGTGCTTGGAATCTGAGTAATCCACTTGTCTGTTCGTTTCCTTGTTTGCTTCGACTCACGCTCCTGCGCGAGGAGCGGCACGGCCGGACTCTCCCAGCGTCGCAACGGAACTGACAGGCCGCCCCCAGGACTCACTCCAAGGGGCGGCCTGTGCTCTCTCTGTCCCGCCCGGAGGCCCTCACCCGCAGCCGGGCATACACCTACACCTGGGGCCGTCGCTTTCTGTGACAGCCATCATGGGAGGAACACAGATACCTCTTCGCTCCTCAGCGAGTCCTGCCCGGCGGAATCCCTGGCGACTACGACGAAGTAGACCATCGATCCTCGTTGCTGGCTGGAAAGGCCCACGGAGACGGAAGTCTCGGTCGCGTCCACCGACTCTGACCTTGAGGCGCTGTACCTGTCGAAAACGGAGTACCTCCAGTAAACCCTGTATGATGCCAGGTCCCCGTCGGCCGGGACCGATCGCGACCAAGTCACCGTCGCCCGGGTCCCGTCGATTGCGACACAGACACCCCTGGGAGCTGGCGGGATGAAGTCCACATCCACTGACACCTGGAGGTCCCCGATCCCGGGCGAGTAGAAGATGTCAGTGGTCTTGCCTGGCACGACTCCGAACCCCACGTACTCACTTGTGTAGACCACCGTGCCATCCGATGTCTTGAAGGCGACCTGCATGTCGTAGGACCTCGGAACATAGCCTGTGTCTTCCACCGAGAAGCGTCCCCCGGCCTTTGGTATGTCGGGGTAGACTCGGTAAGGTGATGTGCCGCTCGCGTGGTGGATCGAGATGTCGGCAAAGCAGATTAGTTCCTCTCCAGGGATGCCGGCCGGGCACGCCTCGATCCTCACCGACCCACTCTCGGCTCGAAGCGTCACTGACACTGAGGTGGTCTGATCTCGCCTCACCTCCACGTTGGTCTTGCCGTAATAGACCTGATCGCCCTGGGCGTCCAAGGCTGCGATATCGAGCCTCCAGGTTCCCGCGAGTAGAGAGTCGATCGTGCCGAAGGCGGTGTTGCCCGAGATAGCCAACTCGCGCCGGACCATGAGTGTGCCGAGCGTGAGGGTGGCCACCACGCGCGTGGGCAGCCCGCCGAGGCTCCTTGGTTCCCCTAGGTCGGCAGCGATAGTGATCGCACCCATTCCCCGCACCGCAGGATTGGGCGTGCATCCTTGTCCCGCCAGGAGAACAGTGATGAGAACCGCCAAGCACATACCAGCCCGCCGTGTCATCGCTTTCCCCGCCTCCCCGCCCAGTGGAGTTACATTTTGTGGAAGCTTTCGGCGTCCAGACACGGTGCTCCTGCGAACACAGGCAGAATCACCCGGGTGAAACCGCGTCCAGCCGTGCAGGCCAAGAGTGGAGTCAATTGGGGCTCAAAACTCTGACTAGTGGCGTATGAGTAAAGTTTCAGTAGGTACAGAGATCTTTCTGTGCCCTAAAACGGAAGG
>JANLFS010000180.1 GCA_024655925.1 Bacillota bacterium
ACTGAGGTTGGAGGAGCCCACATCCGGCAAGATCAGTTTCGAAGGGCGAGACATTCTGGCGCTGCCTCGTGCGAAGATGCGTGAAGTGAGGCGGGACATGCAGATAGTGTTCCAGGACCCGTACGCGTCGCTGAATCCCCGGATGAGTGTGGGGGAGATAGTAGGGGAGCCGCTGCAGATCCACGGGTTGGCCCGAGGCCGGGAGAAGGACAAGCGGGTCATAGAACTGCTCGAAGTGGTAGGACTGGATTCGAGCCACGCGAGGCGGTATCTTCACGAGTTCTCGGGCGGGCAAAGACAGAGGATCGGAGTGGCCAGGGCCCTGGCACTCAACCCGAAGTTGATTATTTGCGATGAGCCTGTATCGGCGCTGGACGTGTCCATCCAGGCGCAGGTGATCAACCTTCTGCAGAATCTCCAGCGGGAGTTTGGATTGACATACGTGTTCATCGCCCACGATCTCTCGGTGGTGAAGCACATATCTGACAGGGTGGCTGTGATGCACCTGGGCAAGATCGTGGAACTGGCGGGCAAGGACGAACTATATGAGAGGCCCCAGCACCCGTACACAGAGGCCCTGCTCTCGGCGATTCCTGTGCCCGATCCGAAGCTTCAGCGAAAGCGCATACTCCTGGAAGGCGATGTTCCGAGCCCAATCAACCCGCCGCCCGGGTGCAGATTCCACACCAGGTGCAGGTATGTGCAGGACATCTGCAAGCGTGAGGAGCCTTCCTTCATTGATCTCGGCCAAGGCCACTACTGCGCGTGCCACATCCGCAAGGAGCTGCCCGCGAGCCGTTGACCGGAGACCAGGCCGGCCGGCGTGAGGTCGTACCTTGGAGCTTGGGGCACGTGATGGTTGCCCTCAGCTTATGCGAAGAGATGTTACGCCCTTTGTCTGAGCATTTCCCCCGTGCCCGGGGGCTGCCGGATCTGAGCTCCTGTCCTGCTCAAGCCTATTGTGATGTCGCTCGCGGCAACTGGCGCAAAGGCTGGTTAGGCTTGCAGGATCCAGCCGTGCGTTCCACGCCGTCTTGGCCGGTTATGTGACGTGGATCATGTTGGCCAGCGCAACGCAACCGTCTTTCGGACACGTCTAACAGAGTCCGCGGTCGTGGGCGAGCGCGGCTAGTCTTACAGCCTACTACGGCGCGCTGCTGCAGAATTCGGCAGCCCCGCCCGGTCCCAGACATGACTATTGTGGTCCCGCTATTTGACAGCCCTCTCTTGGCGTTCCAAGTCAGAGTGCTTCGAACTACGCATTTCGCCCGGCAGGTTCGGGCATCTGGGTGCACGGCATGGCCGCCACGGTCACTCAGGCATCGGTTATCAGCTTCCAGTGCCGCGAGAGGCACCCGGAGCTGTCCAATTGGGCTACCGGTATAAGCGATAAACTCGTCCTCGGCCAGAGCCTGCGGTCTCTTCACCTTTCCCTACCGGTCATAGGCATGGCGCTAGCACGTAGACTCCTGGGAGGCCAGTTCGAGCGCTTCCGGGGCATCTCACCAGGGGCAGTTGATCAGGGCCAGGAGGCTTGGCTTGGTCTCTATGGCCCGAACGATTGTGTTTACGAGTCTGGTTCCCGAAAGCGCGCTCACCACATCACGCCCCAAACGAAGAGCCGACAGCCCACAGGTGCCTAACCTGTGAACCGCCGGCACAGTGTGTTTGCCTGGCCACTTCCCCGCGGCGCAGAGCATCCACTACGAGGAACTAGAGAGATCCATCCCTATGTCGATATCGGTCATCCTAGTGTCCCGGAGGCGAAGAGCTCCAAGAAGAGTCCGACAAGCTCCGGGTCGAATTGACGCCCCGACTGCTTCTGGATCTCTGCGGCCGCGGTTTCGGGCGCTAGGCCCGAGCGATAGGGCCTAGCGGACCTCATAGCATCATAGGCATCAGCTATGGCGAGCATCCTCGCCCCAAGGGGAATCTCATGTCCCCTCAGTCCATCCGGATACCCACCGCCGTCGAACCTCTCGTGATGGTGCCTAATGAGCTTCGCCACCGGCTTGAGCCTGATTATTGGCTCGATAATGCGTTCTCCAACGACTGAGTGGGCTTTTATCGACTGGTACTCCTCCTCGGTCAACGGCCCGGGCTTGCCCAATACCTGGTCACGAACCGCCACTTTTCCAATGTCGTGAAGCCTGGCCGCAAGTTCGATGTCTGCCGACTCCGATGAGATTCCTAGGCTATGTTCTGCCATGGTAGCCACGGTGTCTCGAACACGCATCGAGTGCTCCTTCGTGTAAGGGTCTTTCGCTTCAAGAGCATTGACTAAGCTTGCCATGGCCTCCGCAAACAATACGTGTGCGCTAGCCTTAAGCTCTCCGACTCTGACTTCGAGTTCCTTAGTACGTGCAGTCGCCTTTTCTTCAAGTCGGCTCCGGTCAGTGGTATCTCGTGATATGAGCGCAGAACCAATGTAGTTGCCGTCCTCGTCTCTGAGAGGGAAGTAGATATTCTCGAAGTGGCGGCCAAGCACGTGGTCGACCGTCACGCGAGAAAACGGCGCACGGCCTGCGGTATGCAGGTACTGGAGAGCTCGGTCGACTCTCTCACGGGACTTGGCCGAGTGGCACTCCCTCACATCTTGCCCTATAATGTCGGACGCCTTCACGTGTCTCATCGTCTCAGCTGCGGGATTGACCCATGCAACCCGATCCTCCTCGTCCACGATTATCAGGCCGTCGGGCATGTGCCTCAGTACAGCCTCCAATAGGTCTACCCGCCTGGAACTCACTTCCATCACCCCGTGATTTCGGCATTGTTGTGTGGTTTCGGACGTTCTCCCCACCCTGATCGTGTACATATTCTCAGGTATCACGGCAGCCCAGAGACGTATCACTTGTGAACCACCAGCACGGTGCCTTTGCGTGGCGGAACCACTTGCCTACAAAGGTACCCATCAAGAGCTTCCACGGCATTAGCCAGAGCTTCTATGGACACCGTCAACGAGTCTTCGAGCGAGGATGTCCCAAAGTTCGTGGAATCTGAGGTAGCGGCTCCCTGCTCCGTTGTG
>JANLFS010000181.1 GCA_024655925.1 Bacillota bacterium
CGAAGCGACACAGGTAAACAGCTGCGGGGCTTCGCCGGGCGGTAGGAGGTGGGATTGTGGCGACGGAGATCGTGTTCTTGGCCCCGGATGAGGAGAGTGCCGAGACTGCCCGCCGAGTGTCTCGAGCGATGGGAGTCGAGCTCGGTGTGGAAGCGTGTTCCGGTCATAGGAAGATTGAGGCAGCCACGAGGGCTGTACGGAACGGTGCCGAGGTTCTAATCAGCCGGTGGGGCTTCAGTCACAAGGAGATGTCAGAGCGACTGGGAGTCCCACTAATCCCTACCAAGATCACGGCCATCGATCTTACGCGGGCGATGGTGAAAGCCAACAGTGGAAAGGGCAGGATATGCGTAGTTTCGAGCGCGCCAGTTGTTCAATGCGCAATAGAGATGGCGTTCTATCTAAACATCCCCGTGGCGATGACGAGGGTCCTCCGCTCACTTGATCCTGCTGAGATCAGTGAGGCCCTGGATGCCGTCAGGCGTGTAGAGGGTACGGCAGTCGTGGGCGGCGTCACTATTACGACTGCCGCAACCCGGATTGGCCTGCAAGGTATCCAGATACAGATAGGCGAGGAAGTGCTGGCCGATGCCATCAGCGAGGCACAGCGGATCATCCCAGCGAAAAGGCGGGAGCGGGCCAAGGCGGAGGAAATCCGCACCATAATAGATTCGATAAGCGACGGGGTCATTGCTGTGGACCAGCAAGGCGATGTCACCGTCTTCAACAAGGCGGCGGAGAGGCTGACTGGGATACCGGCTCATGCAGCTGTTGGGGAACAGGCAAGCCTGATAGTTCCTGAGCTTGATATGACAAAGCCCCTTCAATCCAACGAAGTGGACATGGGCGCGTTGCAGTGTATACGGGGTAAGCAAGTGGTGATCAATCAGGCTCCGGTGATAACCAACGGCAGGACCACCGGAGCTATACTGACGTTCACCGAACTATCGAAGATCCAGACTGTCGAGCAAAAGGCCCGCAAGGAACTGAGTGCCAGGGGGCTCTTGGCCCGTTTCACACTGGATGATGTGCTAGGGACCAGCGCGGGAATAAGGGAAGCAACCGCCCTTGCGCGTAAACTCAGTGTCGCGGACGAGCCGGTGCTGATTCTCGGCGAAACAGGAACCGGAAAGGAAGTCTTCGCCCAAGGGATTCACAACGCCAGTCGCCGCCGGGAGGGTCCGTTTGTCGCCATCAACTGCGCGGCCATTCCGGAGAGTCTACTCGAAAGCGAGCTGTTCGGATATGTGGAGGGCGCTTTCACCGGTGCCCGAAAGCTCGGCAAGCCAGGCCTGTTTGAACTTGCCCACGGGGGCACCATCTTTTTGGACGAGATAGGGGAGACCCCGGTGGCACTTCAACCCCGCCTACTCAGAGTGCTTCAAGAGAAAGAAGTCATCCGGCTGGGCGATGACAGGGTGATCCCGGTAGACGTCAGAATCGTGGCGGCAACCAATGTAGAACTCGACGAACTTGTTGCTGACGGCAGATTCCGGCCCGATCTGTATCACAGATTGAACGTCTTGGCCTTGAGGCTACCTCCGTTGAGGGAGAGGCCAGAAGATATCGTGGCGGTTTTTGAGCATTTTGCGTACGAACTCAGGCGAAAGGGCAGACAAAGCTTGGGGAAACTGACGGACGAAGCCGCCCTGGAGCTTCGACAGCATGGTTGGCCTGGGAATGTCAGAGAACTCAGGAACGTAGTGCATCGTCTAGCCACCTTGTTCGGGAATGAGCTCGAGATCACCGGTCATCATGTAAGACAAGTGCTATATGTGGGATCCAACCACCGCGCAAGGATCCGCAGGATAAGTGAGGTTGAGGGAGACCTGATCCTCGAGGCCCTGAAAACCACCAACGGGAACAAGGCGAAGGCAGCTGCGATGCTTGGGATCAGTTACTGTACCCTGTGGCGCAGATTGAAGGCTCTCAGCCAAGAGCGGAGCCTCGCAAAGTGAAAGACCAGACGTCTCTCCAAAGTCCCTGTCCCCCGCGTCGCTAGAACGCGCTCTTTCAAGCCATCTATCACAATGACATTTCATCGGTTCCATGGCGGTACACGCATTACTCCCACGAAAGGCCCGTTAGCTGGAAGAGCCAGTAATGGAGGCCCGATCGGATAGGTGGTACGACTGTTGCATACCAAGTCGGCCGCGGTTGCTAAACAGACTCAGGGAGGGACTCCAATATGGGACAGTATGACTTACTGATCAAAGGCGGCCGAGTCTACACTGGAGGAAAGCTTGTCGATTGTGACGTTGCGGTCCAGGACGGGAAGATAGCCGCCCTTGTCAGACGCGGAGAGCCTCTGGAAAGCCGGCAGACGATGGATGCCACCGGACTCCTTGTGCTGCCTGGGGCAATTGACACACACGCGCACTTCCGGGAACCAGGCTTCACTCACAAAGAAGACATTGAGACAGGTACCAAGGCTGCGGCAGTGGGCGGCGTGACCCTCGCGGTCGACATGCCGAACGTGAGGCCGACTATCAACTCAGTCGAAAGATTCATTGAGCATCGAGAACTCGCGGCGACGAAGGCAGTCGTGGATTTCTGCCATTGGGCAGGTCCGCCCCAGAACCTGGACGAGATCAAAGACCTCCTCGACGTCGGAGCTCTCGGGATCAAGGTCTTCATGTGGAAAGACACCAAACGGGATTACCCCCACATGCCTGAACTGGGAATAACCGACCTCGGTCACCTATTCGACATCTTCTCTGCGTGCGCCAAGTATGGGGCAATTTGCGGCGTACATCCTCACACTCAGGATCTACTTCATCATATCGAGAAGAAGTACTTCTGGGAGAAGGGCCTCACGGACCCCCAGGCCTACGCGAAAGCGTTGAGATATGGGGACTCGATGAATTATGACATTGCCATTGCAACTCTCATTTTCCTGGCCCGTGCCGATCAAGTCCGATTTCTGGTGTAAAATCCCTCCGGTAGCTGACGGCCGAAAT
>JANLFS010000182.1 GCA_024655925.1 Bacillota bacterium
CCAGCGGCTGCTGCCGCAGCGAGACTCACGAATCCGCGACGAGAGATCCTCCGGGGTCCCATGTGTTTTTCCCTCCAGGACGTGCAAGTGGCCCTGTACAGAACGGGCAAAACGGGTACCTACAGAACGCACCTGTTATCATTCTAGCATAAGTCACTCAGAATGTCAACAGCCTCGTAAGTGTCCACAACCATTTGACTTACTTCAGGTTGCGTTGTATACTAGCCTCGATAAGTGCACTCGACAGCCCCGCATGTCTGGGCGAAAGTCCCCGCTGTCGCGGTCAGGGCATTCGGCAAGAGATTGTAAGAAGCGACAGGAGTTGCGGAAGGTGCCATCGCATTCGTCCTTAACAGCGACTGCGCCCGGAGAACATCCGGACCTGAAGGCAGGTGCCCAGGCACTCATGGCCGTGGAAAGACGTGCGCGCATCGCCGAGCTGGCCAGGCGCGACGGATCGGTACGAATCAAGCGTCTCCGTGACCTCTTTGGCGTGTCCGAGGTCACCATCCGGGCCGATCTGGACATCCTGGCTGAGCAGGGAGTGCTTATCCGGGATCGGGGTGGTGCCGTCGTCAATACGCGCGCCAGCCTGTTCACGGCATTCGACCAGCGCGCCGGGCTCAACCTGGATGAGAAACGGCGCATCGGTCAGGCTGCCGCCCGACTGGTCCGGCCGGGCGACACAATCATCATGGATGCCGGCACCACAGTGATGGAGATGGCCAGGAACCTGGAAGGCATCTCCCCTCTCACGGTGGTGACCAACGCTTTGAACGTGGCCACGCAAGTGGGCTCGCTTCCGGATGTGCACGTGATCCTGGTGGGAGGGTCCCTGAGCCGGGAGACCATCAGCACAATCGGCTACCACGCCGAGCGCGACCTCAACGATCTCGTGGTCCAGAAGGTTTTTCTCGGGACGCATGCCGTCGACCTGCAGGCTGGGGTGACCGATCTCTCCATCGAGATCGCTCAAACCAAACGGGCGATGGTCCGGGCCGCCCGCAAAGTCATCTTGCTGGCCGACTCCAGCAAGTGGGGGCGCGTTGGATTCGCCAAGGTTGTCCCCCTCGCAGATGTGCACACGTTCGTGACGGACTCGGCGCTCCCAGAGACTGCGAGGGAAGCCATCGAGCAGTTGGGGGTGGAGTTGGTTCTGGTCTGACAAGAAGACCACGTTGCCAAGGCACAAAGCGGGACGAACGGAAACTCGGCCTATGTGCCCGCGGTTGTGCAGTCCACAGGAGGAAAGCCCAATGTCTCACCTCAAGCTCGCCTGTTGTCTCATCCAGTGGGCGGGCGAAACAAGAAGAGACCTCGAAAAAGCGCTGCGCGAGGTAGCAAATGCGGGCTGGGACGGCGTCGAGAGCTATGTCGTCGACAGCGCCGAGGAGTCGGTGTGTGTGGCGACCCTGGCGCGTCGCTACAACCTGCACTGGGTCGATGTCATCTGCCGGGACCCCATACAGATGGTCAAGTACAATATTGCCCTCGGCAATGCTGCGGTGGAAGTACCGATGAGGGCACGCAGGGATTATGGCGAGGACAACCCGACCGACGCCGACTATGAGCGAGCAGCCCGTACCTTGGATGAAGTACTGGCATTCTGCCGGACCCATCACATCAAGGGCTACCATCATGCGCATCTCGGGACGATGATAGAGACAGTGCGAGATGCCGAGCGCCTGCTGGCGGCGGCCGCCGATCTCTATCTGCTGCTGGACACCGGTCATCTCCTGGCAGCCGGCTGTGACCTTCTGCAGGTCTTCAGAAGCGATACCCTGCGCCATCGCATTGCACACGTGCACTTGAAGGACTTTCACGCCGACGATCCCAGAACCCAGAATCACCGCCCATGCAAGTGGGGCGAGCAAGGTCGCTTTGCCGAGCTTGGCAACGGCGACTTCGCGCCGGACGTCAAGGGGGTACTGGAGGCTCTAGGAGAGGTGGGCTACGATGGCTGGGTTTCCGTAGAATTGGACCGCCCCTACCCGGTACGACCTCCTGCCGACGCCGCTCGAGCTAACCGAGAATATCTGCGCAGCCTGGGCTACTGAGAGGGGCGAAGATGGACGCGAGAGAGAACTGGCTGCGAGCAGTTGAGTATCGCCATCCCGAGTGGATCCCCTGCAGCGTGGGTTTCTCACCAATCACTTGGAGGACCCACGGCAAAGACCTGGAGAAGATTGTACTCGAGCATCCCAGACTCTGGCCCAACTATGACCCCGGCAAGGCCGATTTCTACGACGAGATGCCCGTCGTCTACCGCGAGGGCGAGTACTACACCGACAACTGGGGCTGCACCTGGCTCAACATTCAGGAAGGTTTGGAGGGTCAGGTCGTCGGCCACCCATTGGCGGACTGGTCCGCACTGGCAACCTACAGGATGCCAGACCCTCTAGTTTACGATGAGCGCGGGCCGGCCGACCCCGAAAAGTGGGACAAGATCGCCAGGCATGTTGCTGAGGCTCGCGACAAAGGCCAGCTCATCTTCGGCAATGGGGAACGGCTTTTTGATCGCTTGTACTTCTTGCGCGGCTTTGAGAACCTGATGACCGACTTTGCCACCGAGCCTCCCGAGCTCGCGCGACTGATCGGCATGCTCGAAGAGTACGAGATGAAGGTGATCCACAAGTGGCTTGAGCTCCGGCCGGATGTCATCAGTTTCCACACGGATTTCGGCACGCAGCATGGCCCGATGATCAGCCCCGC
Organism: Bacillota bacterium; assembly: GCA_024655925.1. Classification (NCBI taxonomy): domain Bacteria; kingdom Bacillati; phylum Bacillota; species Bacillota bacterium. The sequence continues at coordinate 2,713 of JANLFS010000182.1, forward strand.
GAGTTTCCGCAAATACATCAAACCGCTCTTCCAGACGCTATTCCAAGCTTGTCGGCGCAGCGGAGTCCATGTCTTTTTATCGTCGGATGGCAACATCCTTCCCATGGTTGATGATCTCATTGAGTGTGGGGTGTCGGTGCATGACCCGCAGTTACGGGCCTGCACCCTCGAGGGGATCGTCAAGGCGTACAAGGGTAAGCTCTGTGCTTGTGTTGACCTGGATCGCCAAGCCTGGCCTTTCGT
>JANLFS010000183.1 GCA_024655925.1 Bacillota bacterium
TCTTCACCGCCCGGCCGTTCGACCCCGATAGTCAACTCCAAGACAACCTCAACCGCTGGTACGATGCTTATGTCGGCCGCTGGCTGAGCGACGACCCCATCGCATTCGCGAGCGGCGACGCGAATCTCTACAGGTACTGTTATAACAAATCGTTGACGCGAATCGACCCGAGTGGGCTCTCGAGTGCCACTGCAACCTGCATCAAACTCGTCGACGCCCTCCGCGGCAACAAATGCGCGTCCCTTGAAGCATTTTGCTGTCATATTGCCCGCCATCCTGGTGATTACCATAAGCACTGGTTAAAGATGTGCCTGTCCTTGCACAACGCGGTGTGTCTCGGCAAGGGGGCAAGTGATCGCATCACCAAGGCGGCTCTGCGAGCAGCATGCAAGAGTTTGTATGATTAGTGAAGCAAGGCCCTGCCAGCATGCGACAAGGTGGCTCGTCTAATGCGCGTCTGGACGATACAGCCGTTGGGAGTTTGGCGATCCCTGTGCCGCCAGGGTTCGCTGCAGGTGTCCCCAGACGCTCTCAAGTACGGCGGCTATATACCGCCGGCATACGAATGGCTTCAGAGCCAACTTGCAAAGAGGCTTAGCTGTTACACCGGCCATTTACCATGGTGGGTTTATTGCCAGAAACCTGATCTGCGCCGGCATCGCCATGCGCTGCGAAGTGGTGTCGTAGGGGTTCGATTGGAGCTTGAAGTCAGTGAAGCGTCATTACTGACGTTTCCGTCGTGGGCATGGCACCAAGTCTTCTGCGAGGATTACCTGGCCCTTACACGAGAAGAGTATGATCAGTGGATGGCTGGATTGCGACGTGCTTGTCCCGACGAAGATGTGTGGCCGCCCCCTGAGCCCTGGCGGTCGCAAGTGGAGGCGAGTTGGGAGAGACTGTTTTCTGCCGAGTTGCCTTCATTGAGCTGGAACTGGGACTACGAGTGGGCGCGGAAGCCATCGACCGAGGGTGTTCTTGAGACGATCCGCCTTGATGACGTTCGTAGAGTTAGACATTTCTCCGGAACACTGAAAGAGGGTAGTCGCTCACGGAGGGAGCAATAGGGGAGGGAGCAAGAGGGCACATTCTGCCTTTCGAGACCGGTAATGCTCTGCGTCGGTAGATGACAAAACCGCGTAGCTATGGGGCCCGGCCGTGGATCAGATCCTGGCCGAGGAGGCGGTGGACGGCGGCACGGCCGACCTGGTACAGTGGACCTTGACGGACCACCTGAACACCGTGAGGGACATCGCCAAGTACGACCCAGAGACGGGGGCCACCACCGTGGTCAACCACCTGATCTATGACGCGTTCGGCAGGGTCACGTCAGAGACCAACCCGGCGGTGGATTCTTTGTTTCTCTTCACCGCCCGGCCTTTCGACCCCGACACAGGCCTTCAGAACAACCTCAACCGCTGGTACGATGCCGGCGTCGGCCGCTGGCTGAGCGAGGATCCGGTGGGATGCAGGGGTGGTGCTAACCTGTACGGGTATGTTGACAACAGGCCCATGCATCGGGTTGATCCCAAAGGGACCGTTCCGATAAACTGCGAGTGTTACAATCGCTGGTACAGCTGGAGCACCACCTGGGTTCAGACGGACTGTGGCGGTCTCGCTGCCACCTGCTGTTCCTCGGCCTGTGGGGACTTCTACGGCTGGTCCGGCAGATGGGACATTGTCGGCGCAGGGCCAAGCGACGAGCCAAACCCCTGGGGCGAAGCGTGGGGTGCTATCGCATGCGTTCAAAATTGCGTAAACCAGGCGGAGGGGCAGCTTATTGCAGCACTCACCGGCTTGGGGACTGTTGGTGGGTACACGTACGCCTTCTCTACCGTACCCCGGCCGCCGGGAACCGATTCCCTGTCGGCTCGCGTGAGTCGGATTTCTGTTTGGGCGTCGAGAGCAAGGGACTGTTGTCCCAGCCTCTCACACGCTCTCCTTGAAGAACGTAACGCGGTTCAGACGCTTCGCAATGCACTCAAGCTGAAGTTACCGCCAGGCTTGGCCAATTCTCTCTCGGTGACCCTACGGGGCGGCATGCGCGCGTGTGAGTTCATTGCGATCGTCGAAGTTCCCATCTACGCATGGTGCTCCTCCCAATGTATGCAACGATAGATGTTCTGATGGTAAGCGACAGTGTTGCTGTCTCGCGGAGACTACTTTGGACGTGCACGTTCACCCGGGGAGCGTGGGTTGCCGGGCAGGGTAGAGGGTCTGGCCCGCCGCCGTTGCCAAAGTGTATGGGAGTCATCCTATGAGCCTTAGTGGACCACTGCAATTTCCACGGCCCTGGCCGCCCCCAAATTGCCCATTTGGAACATCGCGATCCAGTTTGAAGAAAATCCCCATCGTCGGCTGGTTGTTCGCCTGGTGGCAGGATCGGCGTCGCTGGTGGGTGCACGTACGCGAAGTCTTGATTCCCATCGAGCAGCAAATTGTGGGTCAACTACTCGCGCGTTCTGCCACCAGTTATTGGGCGGATTCACCGACCCATCAACGAATTGCGGACCTTATGGCAACTGTTATAGCCGACGAGAAAGGCCTTTCACATGTGGTGCTTCATCCCGACGATCCCGTGGAACTCCTCTTCTGGGGAGCTTATGACGACATGACGCTCCTTCGCTTCGCGCTTCGGTTACGGAAGGAAGTTGGCGTCGTGCTTTCCAGGGAGGAAATGGCAGTGGTATTCGAAAGACACATGACGGTATCTGAGCTAATCGCATTCTGTTTAGCGAAGACTTCCCAAACACCTGCCTGTGTGCCGCGTGTAAACAGTTGCCGCTGACGCGGTGGTGGGGTATGACGTCTAGCCCCGCACAAAGAGAGATGAAAAGAAGGTCGCTAAGAGCGTGACGGCGCTGGCGTTTGTGCGCGGGTACCTCAAAGAGCGGCCACGCAGGTCAGGCGCGTATGTGACAACACAGA
>JANLFS010000184.1 GCA_024655925.1 Bacillota bacterium
GCCGGGATCAACACCTACCTCGGGTACGACTCCCTCTTGAGACTCTCAACTCCCACCCGGCTTGAGAACGAAGTTCGAGGCAGCTTCAACGTGGCCGGATGGTCTCACTACCGGTCCGTTGCAGTGATCTCAGCACGTGAAGACAGCAAGCTGCCTCGATACACTCTGCTTTCCACAGACAATGATGGGCAGTTCAACGGTGTCGTCTGGCTCACGGACGGACCAGGGCGATACACAGTGAACGTCGCCATCCTGGTGCCCGGTGACCCAACCTACAAGATTGTCTGCGCGTTCAATGTGACCAATACGTCTCGGGAGACCCCTCTCTGCCCCATCGAGTACAAGGGTTACGGCACTGACCTCGTCATTCACTCCCCTCGGGGGCCCTCCAACGTTGTCACTGACTCGATCACGATCTACGGATGGTCACAGTACAGGCGCGTGCAGGCCACTGTGCAGAACCTGGCCACAGGGGAAATGCGGGTCTACTACGCATTCACCAACGAGGAGGGTCTCTTCGACCTTCCACTCCCGCTCGATGTCGGATCCGGTGAATGCGAGATCAAGATCGCGTCCAGGCAGACAGGGGAGAACACATGGCGGGGGGCAGCTGTCTACAGAGTCGTGGTAGAACCCCCTCCCATCCACGTGACTGAGCCCGCCTATCAGTTCGGGACCATCTTCGCCACAGGAAGGTTCCGGATGGCAGGGACTGCCCTGTCCAAGGTCGTTAGGCTCGATCTATCTCCGTACGAGCCGGAACACTCTCCCCCGTTAAGAAGCACGGAGATTCGGGTGGACACGAGCACCGGCAGCTGGGAGGCGTGGGTCGACCCGCCGACTGCGGTTGAGAGTTTCAGGGTTTCCGTCGCCTCGGTCGACGAGAAGACCGGCGCGCCGGTCTCTCCAAGATCGTACGCTGTACGCATGGTCAAGCCCCGTCCCGAACCGTCCAAGGCCGAGAAGTGGGTCGCGCAGTCCGTCTATCAAAGCATCCAGAAAGCCTCAAGGGACATCCTGGCCGGTATCTCCGATCGATACGCCGCTACGATGGCAGTCCACGACTGGGTTGCCAAGAACATTGCATACGACGTAGCTGGGTTCCGGAACCGCTCACCAGGCCCTACGGACGCCCTGTCCACTCTGGCGAAGCGAGAATCGATCTGTCTCGGGTACTCGAACCTGACCGCCGCCCTCCTACGGGCGGCCGGGATTCCGGTATGGGTGGTGGTAGGAATGGTGGACATTGGGGACCACCTCATGAAGCACGCCTGGAACGAGGTGGAGGTGAACGGCAGGATAGTCCTCCTGGATACCACCTGGGATTCGGGTTACTCCGACGGCCCGAAATTCGTGCGTCGGTTCACCCGCCAGTACTACGACCCCTCTCCCGAACTCTTCTCTGTGACACACATCCAAGGAATCGACAACAGCTAGTCGCGGGAGAGACTCGGATTCGGCTATCACACGAGGTAAGTTGTCTGCTGTACGCAGGAAGTCTGATCGGTGGAGGTAGGTCCGAATGATGAGATTCGCAGTCAAGGTGCTCGACACAAGTGCCGCGGTCGTCTGTCCTCTGATCCTGGCCGCGGTGATCCCCTCGCTCAGGCCCAGGTTGCCCCGGGCGCGACAAGTCCTAGGATGGCCGAGAACCCTGCGAGCGTTCGTCTCCCGGGTAACCGGGCTCGGTGCCACAGCAGGGAGGTTGCTGCGTCTAATCAACCCGCAGAACCTCCTCAGCGCCGCAGCTTCCAGGGTCCGTAGGCCGCCGGCCGCACCAGAGGCTGGCGCCGCCGCCAAGTTCTGTTTTGCCACCGACAGGCTTGATCATATCAGGCCTCCGGACGACGCCTGGCTTGCCCAATCGCTGTCCCTGGAGGCTCAGGGGAGAACCAAAGAGGCCATTGAGGCAGCGTTCGAAGCAATCGAGCAGATGGTTGCGGGCCCGGCGTGTATTACCCGTGTCGTTGACCTCTGCCGCAGTCCGGAGGACTATGAGTTCGCACTCAACCGGACGGTCAGGGCCATCGCCTTTTGTACCGCTGAGAACCGTGCTTCCCTTCGGGAAGGCCTGGTAAGCCTTCAGCGGTACCTGCACATCCACCAGCGCGTGGCCTCCGCGCTTGGCGACGCGTCAACCGATCGGGCGCTTGTTGAGCGAGTGGCCCGAGATAGGTTTGCCAGGATCGATTCGATGCTGAGGAGGGAGCGGTAGACATGAAACGGAGCGAGGATCTGCTTGGAACGCCCGTTATCAGCGCGGAGGAGGGTATCGAAGTTGGGCAAGTCAAGGGTCTCCTGATCAACGTCTCAACTGCACAGACCGCAGGTATCGCCGTGGCGGGCCGGAGCCTCTTCGATGCTCCGAAGGTGGCCCCTTTTGCCCTCATACAGGGCTTCGGTGCAGACGTGGTGGTCATTGAGAACACGTCCTCCATGGCTGAGCCCTCTTCCCTGCCTGAACTTGAATCCTTGGTCAGATCGGACGGCGACATCAAGGGCATGAAGGTTGTCACCAGGGATGGGCGCTTCGTCGGGACCGTGGACGCGCTCTTCATCGATCTTCCGTCCGGCAAGGTGACTGGGTATGGGCTCCAAGTGCCTGGAGGCACCAGGATCCTGCCGGCAGACTTGGTCATCACCATCGGCAAGCAGTTTATCGTGGCGGCGACCAATGCAGGCAATCGTCTCATCGACACGGCGAACTTCTCAGCTGCCAGCAGCATGCCTGATTCCCGATGTTTCGGGAAGGCTGAAGGAAACCAGTAGGCGTGTCCACCACGAGCCTGCCAGGAGGGGACTTAGTGGACGCGGATGGGAACACCCTGGAGGTTGGAGAAGCCAACCCTCCC
>JANLFS010000185.1 GCA_024655925.1 Bacillota bacterium
CCACCGGATCTCCTTCATCAGACCCTCCTTCGCGCTTGGCAGAAAACGGCGCGGATTATAGCCCGGGCGCAGTTCCGACCGCAACCGATATCGGCTAGGCGGCAACCGTCCTGTGGGCCCACGACCGACCGGGAAGCAGCCCGGTGCGAAGGAAGAGAGGCGGCCGTCTCAAGTGGCACGCACCTCTCCCATGGTATGGACTCAGGCGAACCGACTTCAGAGGAATTCCGCGATTCACGCCAGGGATCGTTCGCCCCGTCAGTCGAGGCCGCGCGGGACGAGCAGCACCGTGACGCTGGAGGAACTGGGGAAGCATGTGCCCAGTCAGGGTGGAACTGGTCAGAGCTCGATCACGGCGCCCCGGATCAGTGCCCGGAGAGAGCTTCACGCAGTGCACGAACCAGGTCCTCAGCGCTTCCTTCGCATCGGACCAACGGGTACCAGAACCTGTGGCAGACCTCAGGCCCGAGGGCGAAGTGCACGCTGGGGACCGTGAAGGCCGCGACCTCTGCAAACGGGATGAGCTCAGGCCTGTGTTGAAGTTGCGTTGCGAGGTCGGAGGCCGTGGCAAGCCCATCGCGCATGGGCAGGAGGTGGGGGACGCGTTCCATCACGATTGAGCCCGCGTCATGGGAAAGGAGCCATGCGGCGACCGCGCTCGCGCGTTCCAGGTTTTCCTCCGTCGACGCGACATAGAATCCCACCAAGAATCCGACGGTGAGCATGGCGGGCGCGCGATCCTCGGGTACAGGCGGAAGGCCGGCCTGGAAAACCCAGCCCGAGTCCTGTTGCCCAAGCCGGAGGATGTCCAGTGGGCGGCCAAAGATCGAGGCCGTTTCGCCACGTGAAAGGAAATCTTGCGGAGTCCCCTCGACCACTGTCTTCGGCCGGTAGGCAAGGCCCCTGCACAAAAGATCGTTGAGAAAGGCAGCGACTTGAACCGCCACTTTCTCCTCTGAGGACAAAGTCCCGACCGAAACCGGACCGCCCTTTGCACACGGATGGACCTTGCGGATGACCGGCTCCCCCCCGCGCCCCGGCCAGGTAGAGGGCTTCGAACAGATGCCAACCGAGAACAGGATCGGTGTCCCTTGGAACGAGCAACGCCCATTGACCCGCAGCCTGAGCCCCCTTGACGATGGCCATGAACTCTTCGTAGGTGCGCGGAGGGGCCTCGAGCCCGCTCCCCCGCACGGTTGCCATGTTATATAGGGGCTCTGCGGCGACGTTCAGGACTTCCACCTCCTAGCCCCACTAGGGAGAAGCTAATCCATCCGATGGCGATCAGCGACAGCTATCGTACGCTTGATGGCACTCCTGGGGGCAGCAATACCAGCAGTACACAGGATCCCAAGGACGAGGACAATTCTCATCGCACTTCATCTAGCCGACAAGATCTTGTCGGCTTTCCGACAAACTCCTGTCGCCTAGGCAACGGATGGCGGCAAACGCCCCTTCTGGTCAGCCGCTCAAGGACCGCCCGACCATAAGGGACATCCGCCACCTTGGCCGTCAACGCCGACCAGGGGCCACGCCCTACCCCCTTCCGATGTCCTCGCCCAAGATGGCGAACTTCGGTCCGCCTCCGTCACGGCGTCACCGGACGAGCTGAGCCATCCTCTCTGGATCGAGGACAATGATCCGGCGGTGGGCGTAGGGGAGCAGCCCCTTCTCCCGCAACCAGATCAGTTCCAGGCTGACCGTCTGGCGGGTGCACCCTATCACGTCAGCGAAGTCCTGCGGGGAGAGAACAAGGTCAATCAACACCGTGCCGTCGCTCTGCTCCACCCCGTGTTCCGCCATCAACTCTAGGCGGAGGGAGGCAAGCCGTTCGCCCGCGGTCTTCGCGGCAAGGTCCACCATCCTCTTCCGATGACGGAGGAGTTCCTGGGATAGCTGTTGTATCACTTCCAAAGCGAGTCTGGGATGAAGATGGAGCAAATTGAAGAACGTGTCCCCAGGGATCATCCCCACCACCGCGTCCCCCACGGCCTGGGCCGAGACCGTATGCGCGTCGCGAACCGGTATCACGAGAAGTTCTCCTGCCCGACAGAACCTGAGGAGCACGTTCCTCCCACCGGACGCTTGGGTGAAAAGCTTCGCCCTGCCCCGGCAGAGGATGCACGAACCGGCTATCGGTGCGCCCTGGTGGAACAAGTACGCCCCATCGGGGAAGGAAAGGTGTCGGATCGCCCCGCCACCGCGGACACGGTTTGCTCGTCGACCTCGGAAAGGATGGCGGCCGGAGAGAAACACGCATGCTCCCGCTCTCCGGCCTGGGGCGTGGAGACGACCTCCCCTACTTACCGGAACTGCCCGGCTAGCACTGGCACTTGCCCTTGAGCCCCTCCACGTCCTTGATCACGATCTGGTAGCGACGCTTGTCGAGGATCCCTTCCCGCTCGAACCGGTTCAGGACCACGGTCGTGTTCTCCCGCGCCGAGCCGATCATCTCCGCGAGATCCCGGTGGGTGAGGCGAAACCCGATGAGGATCCCGGTTTTCGTCTTCACCCCGTACTCGTGGGACAGGCGCAACAGCTGTCGGGAGAGGCGGGCCTGGATGTCCCGGAACGCCAGGTCCTCCACGATTTCCTCGAGGTCCCGCACCCACAGCCCAAACAGCTGCAAGAGCCTGAGGAGGATCTCCGGGCGATGGCGGGCCCAGGACAGGAACGCGTCCCGGTCCACCCGGATGAGCTCGCTCTCCTCGATGGCCTCGGCGTGGTGGCGGCGGTGCTGCTCCCCGACCAGGGCCATCTCCCCGAACATCTCCCCCGCCCCCCGCAGGGCCAGGGTGATCCGCTTCCCTGACGGATCGAGGTAGGAGAGCTTGATCTTCCCCTC
>JANLFS010000186.1 GCA_024655925.1 Bacillota bacterium
ACTTCTGGTTCTGTCTGATGAGGCTGAGGTAGCCGTTGTTCAGCACCACAACTACAATGGGGATGCCGTAATGGCACGCCATTGCGAGTTCCTCGCCGCGGAAAGAAAACCCGCCGTCGCCCACAATGGAGCAGACCGTCGCCTCGGGCTTCGCGATCTTGGCCCCCACAGCCGCAGGGACCTCGTAACCAAGGGTCCCCGCCCCGCCGGACTGCAGGTACCGCCCGGGCTTTGAGATCTTCTGGAATTGCCCCGACCATATCTGAACCAGGCCGCACCCGACGGTGAATATGGCGTCATCGTCGAAGAACCGGTTGATCTCAGCGAACAGCCTCTGGGGCTTGATCGGCCACCCATCGTAGTCCAGGAATCGCGCGGACTCCTCGCGGAGGGTGGGTATGTCGGCGACCCATCCTGCGGCCTCGCGTTTCGCCGTCCTCTCGCGGGCGGCCTCGAGCAAAGCCTCCAAGGCCAGCTTGGCATCGGAGACAATGCCCAAGTCGGCTGGGATGATCCTGCCGATCTGAGTGGGTTCCACGTCGACGTGGATGAACTTCCTGCCTCGTGTGTATGTCGCGAGCCCGCCTGTGTGGCGGTCACTGAACCTGCACCCTACTCCGAGCACAAGGTCTGACTGGAGGAACGCCCGGTTCCCGAAAGGTGTGTTGCACTGGATCCCAACCTGCCCGCAGTAGAGCGGGTGGTCGGGGGACATGCCTCCTTTGCCCATGTAGGTGGTGACCACAGGGATCGAAAGGTACTCGGCAAACTGCCGGAGTTCCTCTGTAGCTCCCGACAATATCACGCCCCCGCCCAGAAGGATCACCGGCGACTGGCTTGCGAGGATCATCTCGATGGCCCGTTCGATCTTCTTGGGGTCGGGCTTTGGATTCTCCCATGCCAAAGGTGCGTCCAAATCTGGGTCGTAATCGATCTCCTCCATCTGGACATCGAGGGGTAGATCGATGAGGATCGGCCCGGGTCTTCCCTGCCTCGCAATTCGAAACGCCTCGCGCATGATCCCTGGAAGCCTCGCAGGCTCGGTTATACACCACGACCCCTTGACCACTGGGCGCGCAATGGTCGCGATGTCCACACACTGAAATGACTCCTTGCCCAGCTGAGCACGGACATTCTGCCCGGTGATCGCCACAATCGGAATGGAGTCGATTTGTGCGGTGTAGAGACCGGTAACGAAGTTAGTTGCTGCAGGGCCGGAGGTGGCGACACAGCAAGCCATCTTGCCGCTCGCCCGGGCATATCCGATGGCCGCGTGCGCCGCCCCTTCTTCGTGCCTGGCTATGTAGTGTTTGATCTGGTTGGATTGCCCAAGGTACTTGTAGAACGGGTTGATGCCGGCGCCGGGAATCCCGAAGGCCACGTCCACGCCCTCACTCTCCAGGATCTTCACAGCCACCTCTGCCGCTCTCATATGATTGCACCCCTCTCCTTGTACTCAATCAGATTCCCGCAATGAGCTGCACACTACGGGATAGCCGCTCCGCAATGTCCACCACATGACGGACAACTGCCGCAATTCTCTCATCGGTCAGCCGTGAAGCCGGACCTGAAATGCTGACCGCCGCGACAGGCAGACCGGGCCCTCCGAAGATCGGGGCGGCCACACACCTCACACCTTCCTCGCGCTCCTCGTCGTCGAGGGCAAATCCATTGCATCGCACGCGTCCAAGCTCAGCGCGGAGAGAGTCGAAGGCGGTAATCGTGTTCCTGGTGAATCTCTCCAATGTCTGCTCACCAAGGGTAGCCTCAGCCTGCTGTTCCGGCAGAAACGCAAGGTACACCTTGCCCACTCCCGTGCAGTGCAATGGCGCCCTGGTCCCAATCTGGGTGAACATCCGGAACATACTGCTCCGCCTGCTCACCACCTGGTCGATGTACACAGCCTCACCTTGGTCGAAAATCACCAAGTTTGCGGTTTCCTCTGTGAGTTCCATCAACTCGACGAGGAACGGCCTTGCCGCGCTCCTCAGTTCGAGACCCTCCAGGACAGGCCGGGCGAACTCGAGCATCTTCAAGCCGAGCCTGTACTTCCTGGTCGACGGATCATGCACAACAAGGCCGTGTGCCGCAAGGGTGGCAAGCAGATGGAAACAGGTCGTGGCATTCAGCCCAAGGGTGGTGCTGAGCTTCTTGAGCCCGACGGGCCCTTCTGCACGCGCCAGTTCCTCCAGGATCGACGCCGCTCTGTCGACAGACTTGATCAGCCTTTTGCCTTCCATACTCGCGTCTCGCTGTCGAGATCGGGACTGGAACTCTGATTGGCGATTGTAAAATATATTTCCCATTGCGCAATTGGTATTCGCCGCGCACGCCGAGATTCCTACCGGCCTGAGACGATTTCCCGTGGTCGCCTCCGCAGACGCAAGCAAGCCCCCGGAGATGCGGCACGAGGTTGCCGCACAAAGGGGCCTGGTCGAGAGAGCCTCGCCGGCCGGCTATTCTGCGGTGCGCTTGAAGGAGTGACCCAGAAAAACGGAAGCCCGTTCGTGCTGAGCCATGCATTTCACTCAGTCACGGACAGGCGAGGGAGTTGGTGTGGTACGCTATTCCCTTGTGTAATCCGCCTCGTCCCGGGCCCTTTACGCCGCGCCCCGGGAGTCGCGATGGTCCCTCTGGGGACCGAGAGCCGGTTGCCCGGATGGGGCCTGGCAAGATCGGCCGCCATGATTAGCCCCGCCGTGCCCGCATCCCCTATCCGTCACACTCCGAGCCCGATAAAGCCTCGCACGGGAGCACTGCCCACACCCGGAACCCCCTTACAGTGCAGTCACAATCACTTCTCCTCGGGAACCCGCCCAGCGTTCGGCAGGATCATCTCC
>JANLFS010000187.1 GCA_024655925.1 Bacillota bacterium
GTAAACCATAGGATCCCGGACAGTGTTGATCATCACGGGCCAGACCGCCCCAAACAGCCCAAACAGGATGATGATCGTTATCCCGAGCATGCCCACGCGGCTCTCGCGGAAGACTTCCCAGTTCTGCGCGAGGCTGCGCACCATCATCCTCCACCGAACCCGCCAGAGGGGTTCCCACAGTACCTCCGTGCCAACGCGCGGGGCGGGCGTCAGCTGCCTCATCCTTCTTCACCTGCCTTGCGCCAAATACGGCTAGCCTTCCACTGCGGGGTGCCCTGTGTAGGTGATCCTCGGGTCAAGCAGTGCATACAGCAGGTCCGCCACGAAGTGGGCCGCCAAAAGGAATATGCCCGTAAACACCAGAGCCCCCGTGGCAAGCGGGTAGTCACCAGTGAGGGCGGATCTGAAGAGGATCTGCCCGAGCCCCGGCCAGGAGAACATGGTCTCTGTGACCAGGCCCCCACTCATGGAGGATGCCAGAGTCAACACAAGGCTGGTGACAGTGGGCAAGAGCGCGGTGCGCGCGGCGCACCTATCACGCACGATGGAATCTGGCAGCCCTTTGGCCCGGGCCGCCATCACGTAGTCCTCCTGGATTGTCTCCAACATCGAGTCGCGCATCAAGAGCATCGTGCCTGCGAAGTGTATGAGGGTGAGGGTGCAAACCGGTAGGATCATGTGGCTGACTATGTCCCACATGTACCGGAGCATCCCCGACGCCCACACCGCCCCCACAGCGGTCACCACAACAGCGGTGCCGCAGGCCCACCCGGCGATCACGTTGCAGCGACTCCGCTTGAGCCCTCTCATGAAGTAGTAGAAGACCAGGAAAAGCCCAACGGCGACGGACGCGCCGCCGAACACCATGTACCGGAACACGGTGTTCGTGGTGAAAGGTGCCCTAGCCCAGACTGCCGGCTCGATGAACTGGTTCAGCGGAAGCCATTTCAGGGTGTACGCAAAGACCCATATGAGTATCAAGGCTAGAAGCGGGTAGAACGCCGTCCAGAACGTGACGCCCACCACCGTGGCAGCGTAGTCCACACCTCTGCCACGCCGCCAGGCAATCACACGGCCCAGCACATACCCAACATAGAACGATAGAGAGTGGGCCGTGAGAAACAACACGAAAGTCCTGGGAAGGCGCTCCATGAGGATGCTCCAGACAGGCCTTGGATACTGTGAGAAGGAGACTCCCAGGTTCCCTGTGAGAAAGTTCTTCAGGCAGGTCAGGTACTGCACCAGAAGAGGCCTATCCAAGCCCAGCTGCCTTGCGAGTTCAATTCTGGCGGCCACAGGTATCCTCGGGTTGTCGAGGTACATGTGGGTGATGTCTCCGGGCATCGCCTGCAGCAGGAAGTAGACGAGGGTCATGTAGATCAGAAGCGTGAGAAGCACCTGCCCCAGGCGGCTCACAAAGTATCTTCGCATTCTCATCCCCCAGACTTTCGAGGCGGCCTGGGCGGCCATCGTACTCCAGGCCATGCGCGGGCCATGGGTAGCCCCGGGCCCGCGCACGGAAGAAGTGAGGAGTGAAGGCCCGAACGGCTCAGTCCATGACTTTGACCGTGGCCGTCGCATCGCCGTTGTACTGCAGCCCACTCAATGTCTTCGTGTATTGGTACTGCACCCGGTCACTCCTATATGCCTCGATCAGGGGGGTATCAAACAGTACTACATATGGGCACTCCTCGGCCAGGAACTCCTGCAGCTTGAAGGCTTTGGCTCTGGCCGTCTCAAGATCTGCTTCAGCGACGAAGTCCTTCGCCATCTTGTCGAACTCGGGGTTGTTGTACATCGGATAGTTGAACCCATCCTGAGCCTGGCTGGAGTGGAAGAAGATGTGCATGTGGTCAGGGTACAGGCCGAGACTCCAGCCCATCATGAACGCGTCGTAGTCCCGCTTGTTGGTGGCGGTCCTCACAGCGCTGAACTCGGTCGGTACAGCCTCGATGGGTATTCCAACTTCCTTGAGCCAGGACGCCATATTCAGGCCGAAGGTGTACCTCAGCGGATCGTACCCGGCAGTCATGATGAGGAAGTCGAAGGAAGGCATCTTTCGGCCGTCCGGCATGATGAGGCCTTTGCCGCGCCTGAGAACCCTGTCATTCTTGATGTCGACCTCGGGTTCCACTTCCCATTTGAACCCGGCACTCTTCAGGAGTCTCACCGCCTCGGCGATCCTCTCGGACCGGGTCATTCCCTTGCCCCACTGCTTGACATTGGGGTTGTGCCAGAAGGCGTTGCCTGGGGGCACCATTGAGTATTGCGGGAACGCCACCCCCTGCAGCACCCGGTCGCAGATGTACTCTCGGTCGATCAGGGTCGATACTGCCTGCCGGAATTCCTTGATGTTGTATGGGTACCTGCTCAGGTTGAAGGCCATGTACCGGAAGCCGTTGACATTGTTCTCTATGAGCGAGATGTTTGGGGCCTTCTTGAGCTGATCCTGGAACCCACGTTGCAGGCCCAGAGAGTTCATGATGAAGTCTACCTGTCCACTTATGAGGGACAGAACCGCAGCGCTCTGGTTCTGCAAGATCCTGAATCTCAGGCCTTTGGCGAACGGGCCCTCGGTCACGGCGATCTTGATGTCCCCCTTGGTATCCCCGATACTCCACCTGAAGCCCGTCCTGGGGTTCTCGAGGGAGAAGGCTCCGTTACTGTAGAATGCGCTCACATCGTCCTTGAGCGGGTAGGAATCGTTCGGGATGTGGCTAACGAACGCACCTTTCTCCCATTGGGCCATCTTGTAAGGACCAGCGACCGGTTCGTTCTTGGGGATCAAGTCCGATTTCTGGTGTAAAATCCCTCCGGTAGCTGACGGCCGAAATCA
>JANLFS010000188.1 GCA_024655925.1 Bacillota bacterium
CGAAACTGCGTATGGGAAATCCCGCCATACATGCCCTGAGCCACTACGTTTCGCAACACGCCACGCCAAGGCCCATTTGCGGAACTACTGCTGGGGGGGATCAGAGGGTTTACAAAGCCTGCTGCATGTGCTAAGATAAGCAGTGCGAGTTTCTCGCCGGCGTTGGGGAGTCGTCTAGTGGTAGGACGTCAGACTCTGGATCTGATTGCGAGGGTTCGAATCCTTCCTCCCCAGCCATATGCGTGGCCCCGTGGTCTAGCGGCCTAGGACGTCGCCCTCTCAAGGCGAAGACACGGATTCGAACTCCGTCGGGGCTACCAAGTTTGCGGACTCCGCCAGATATGTCGGAGTCCGTTTTTCTTTGCGCGTCAGCAAGAGCACACCCCATACCCGAAAGGCTGGCTTATACTACACTGGTGGGCAGGCCCGTACTTCAGTCCAGACTCGCTGCGAGACGATGTATCCCCGGCGCTGAGATCTGGTTTCAAAGCAGATCTAGAAGCATGTACCCGCCCAGGCCGGAAAGGATTAGTGCAGTCGCAGCCTTTGCCAGGGTGATGGATTTCCTTGACATGCTGGCCATGCGGCGGGATGTAATGCCGAGATAGGCGCCTATGAAGATCGCCGTCATGGGTATGATGAACGCCAGGTTGTAAGTGAGGAGATAGTAGACAGACTCGAGCCTGTGCTCTGCCTGCGTTCGCATGAACACAATCGCCGGCAGGTAGACCTGACCGGTGCAAATGAACTCGAGGCCTGAAACGACGACGGCTGTGGCGAACGCTGAGAGAGGCAACAGGCGCCGGCCCATGAACTTGTTCACTACCTTGTGAATTTTAGTACGCACCTTCTTCGGGAGTATCAGCACCATGCGGTCAGATTGGCCCACGAATGCCCGCATCGCATCCACGCCAGACAGAACCCCCAAGGCAAGCGCCATCCCTGCCCCGGTGAGGCGAATTGCAGTCCTCGTCCAAGGAACTGCATCGAGCATGGTCACGACCTGGTAGAGCCCGAGGCCTGCCGCAAGATACGCCAGGAATACCCCAAGGGTGAACATCGACCCCACCCACAGAATGCCCGCCCTGTTCCAGCCACACGCAGTAAGGTAGGTCAGGAAGAAGACGAGCGTGGCGATGGCGCAGGGGTTTACCCCGTCCGCGAGGCCTGCCATGAACACTGCGGGGAAGGTGAGCATACTTACGTCCTGGCTGAATGACTCCGCCATCTCGGAGATGTACGACGCTTTTGGTGTCGTTTCCCCGGCGGCCAAAGCATCCTTGATGGCGGCAAGAAGCGTGTCATGGGTCGCGCCGTGTCCCGCCAGGTACTGTCGTCCCACAAAGATGAGGGGTATGGCCACCGAGTCCTGATCCGACACTCCGTAGTAAGTGGCGTACTTTCTCTTCATCGTCTCGTTTTCGGGTACGATGACGTTCCAATACTCGAACTGCACCCAGCTTCCGAACCTGCGTTGGATGGTTAGGGCGGCGCTGAACACCTCCTCGCAGTAAGCACATGCTGAGCTGTAGAACACGTGAACCACGAGAGGTGCTTCTGGGAGCTCGGTGAGGTGGTCCATGCGCTCGGGGGAATCCTGCCCCGCAGCAAACGACCCAGCGAGGACGAGTGCCGCCGTGACTGCTGACACCATCCACCTCGTGAGCCTGACACTCTGAGACACCGTTCCTACCCCCTACATTGAACCGGACGTGTCAGACCGCAGAAACACTGCGCTCGGGCTAAAGCACCCGCGATATGGCGTCGAGGAGCCGGTCACCTGAGCCGGCTGACCACCCGGTGTTCGCGTAAACGACTGTGTCTCCACGGACCAGAGCGAGGGTTGGGGTCTCATAGATGCCACACCGCAGATAGACGGAGAAGTCCGCATCCACAAGCGCCACCCCGGGCAGCCTCAAGCGTTGCGCTTCCTTCGAAGCGACATCGGCGGCTCCCGTGAAAACCGTCACCACCTGGACATTTCGGATCTTCCGCTCATTTGCCTTGATGAAGGCCATGGCCTCGTGACACGAGGGGCACCCCGGGGTCACGAAAAGGTACAGTAGAACAGAGTCAGATGACGCCCGGCCCGGTGA
Organism: Bacillota bacterium; assembly: GCA_024655925.1. Lineage (NCBI taxonomy): Bacteria > Bacillati > Bacillota > Bacillota bacterium. The sequence goes on from JANLFS010000188.1 coordinate 2,097, forward strand.
CCGCCAGACCCTCCCGGCCAAACTGGGAAGGGCAATCTCAGGCGCGGGTTCTCCCTCCATGAGGACGTTGTGGCGAAGATGTTGGGGGATATCCTGTCCCCGCGAAAAGGTCTCCAGAACTTGCTTGAACCACGCCTCATAGGGCGGTATGTAACCCGCGTGGGAGTACTCTACCCGCCCTTGTCTCACCAGGAACACGGACGGGTACACTCTGCATCCGAAAGCTATAGCCCATCTACCGGCTTCGTCATGGACTGTCCTGACAGTGTCCAGCCCGAAAAGAAAAGGCTCCGTCCAGAAAGGATCGTCCTCTGACACCACGATCCACTCGATGAAGTGTGCTCCGGACCGGACAAGCCGAGACAGGGCTCTTATGAACTCGTTGGACGCGGCCGACCCGCCCTTTACGAAGACGACGGCTGCCTGCGGAGGAAGGCCAGGTAAGGCAACCTCACGGCCGGAGACAGGTGCACTGGCCGCGCGAGTATACGTAAGCCCCGGCTGACAGTGGGACAACAGCACAGTCAACGTGAGCATGAACGTCAGAATGCACGCGGGCACCCGAGCCTGTCGAAGGATGTACATGTGGCGGACCCTCCTTCCTCCAACGCTGCGTTTAACTGCTCAATTACCCATTCTAACGAGTGGCGGAGGAACTATCAAGCGGAATGCCACTAGGTCTGAGTCAAGTCCTTGTAGGTGCTTCCCCTTTCCTCCGAGTTGGCGGAGGCG
>JANLFS010000189.1 GCA_024655925.1 Bacillota bacterium
CCATATATTACCATGCCCCCGCGGGACCATCAACCATCAATTGGGACTGCCCCAATGGGGGGACGACAAGTGGCACGCACCGATACCCGGACCCCGTGGCGAACCGCCCCGGTCCACACCAGCAGAGGCGGGCGGCGGCCTTGGAGTCTACTTAGGCCTCCCATCCGGCCGTCGCCCACAAACACCGTCATCATAAGTTGAGGCACCGGTTCAGCGAGACTGCTGTATTGTCGGGGCTAGACTCTCGGGACTGGACGAGCCTACCCAACACCTCCAGGCACCATGGCCTACCTGAGTATCAGGACCTCCCGGATATCGTGTTTGGGGATCTCCCTTTGGGGCCAGCCGGCACTGGGTCTGATTGAGATGGTTTCGGGCCAGATAGTGCCGTAGAGTATGTCTCCGGAGCGGAGCATGATGCAGTCCGCCGTGGCGTCAGGCGCTCCGAATGTCACCTTGAGCACTGACTCCAACCCGAACCAGAGGTTAGCGTAGGGCGTCTGGATCAAGAATCTCGTGGTCGCCAATTCGCCCCAGACGGACTCCCCGGTCCTCAGGACGATCTGGTGGGCTGGAAGCATCGGGAGCACGACAGGCGTTTGGGGCGCGAAGGGTGACGGGGTCACGCTCACCGGCGGCAGCTGAGGCGTGGAAGGCAGAGTCTGTGCCTGGGATTGAGCTGGAGCGGGCGTGGGGGTTGGCGCCGGGTAGCTCACCGACGGGATCGAAGGTTGCACCACTACCGTTCGGACGGTCGCGTCCAGGGCGCCGGGAACCTGCATTCCCAGGAGCCACTGGTAGAAGTTGAGAAGCCACCGGTCGCGGTCGCCGTAGGTTCCCGAGGTCATCACATTCGCGAAATACACGCTCCCGGCACCGAACGGGATTCTGCCTGCCAGGGCTGCACCTGCCCTGGCCGCGATCACTTCGGTGTCATCAGAGCACCCGTGTAGGGCGTATGTGCCGAAGAATCTGCTTTCGCGCACGTTGGTGTTTACGGGATGCGGGGAATACGAAACCGTTCCAGATGTGGACTTCGCCTTCAGGCCAGGCTGCGACAGCAACTCAGAGACGATTCCGATGTATCGATTGATCTCGTCGTTGCCGAGAAGGAGTATGCTTGCGCCAGAGAATATCCAGTCGCGGAGGATGTCCTTCTGCGCGGAGGCAACCTGGCTCGAGGTGAAGGAGAACTGATAGATGTCCGCGCCGAGATTCGGGTTGGTTCTCAACGTCCAGATGAGATCGAGCGTTATCGGGACGATCTTGGGGCGTTCTCCGGCTACGATCTCCGGGCTGTAGAGGGCGAGTATCTCAGGGGGTATGGAAGCTGCATACTTGCTGGACTGGGCCGAAGCGATTGCCCCGCCCAGAAGGACGAGAATCGTCACGACGCAAAGAAGACGGGTGAACTTCACTGACTTCCCCTCCTCGATGGACTATGACACTACCACTAATATTGGACGGAGGAACCCGACGCTGCACGACACCTGGGTTGGAACGTCAGGGCCGGAAGATCAGGGCCTGAGCAAGAGGGGCTGTTGCTGCTGATAGAGATGCCGTACCTTCGAATCATCATCCCGCCTGACCTCTTGAGTGTCAATTTGACGCTTCCCACCCGGATCGGGAGGATTTCTCGCGGCGGCGGATGAACCGCCGGCACACGAGCCGTGAGGCCTTTGGCAAGCGCGTGACCTGCGCCATAGGATGAATCAGACCGTTCGCAACGGGCTTGGAGGTGTCAAACACGTTGGACGAGAAGATAAAGGCCGAACAGTGCTGCATCCCAGTGTGGTGGTGGTGGTGGCGCTGGTTCGTCATTGCGGTGCTGATCTACTTGATCTTCAAGATGCTTCTCCTGGTGCCGTAAGAAGGCGTCCTGAACCCTGAGTTCTGTCGATGGGCGCGAAAGCCGGGGCCGTCCCGTCGTGTTTCGGCGTCGGGACGGGTTCCCCCGGCGCGCGCGGAGGAGGAAACGTCGTGAAGCTCGGGGCCGTGGCTGCCGCGGGGTTCCCCCGGCACGCGCGGAGGAGGAACTGTGAGGGCTTGAGGCGAAAGCCTACCAAAGCACGTTCCCGAAAATGGATGTATGTTCCCGTCGGGACAACCGCGCGATGGAGGCCGTGCCGGTGGCCCATATAGCTGCAAAGGCCAAGTTCATACCCCCTCGTCCAAGGAGGACCGTTCTCGGGCGGCCGCGCCTGGCCGCTCTGTTTCGCGAGGCTCTTGACCGCCCCCTTACGCTGGTGGAGGCCGGCCCGGGCTATGGGAAAAGCACTGAGCTTGCGGCGTTGTTTCAGTCATATGAGGGACCTAAGCTCGGTACTCCCTTGGTCCCGAGGACCGGGATCGGGTCTCGTGTCTTCTGGGGGTTTCCGAAGCTATCAACTACCACAAACTCGGGGCGGCGGACACCGACTACGTGGCGTCCATCCTCCGGTCGGGGCTGGACGACGGGCTGGCGCTGCTCGAGAACTCCTTTCTGGAGCGCGCGTCCGAGGAGCCCATCGTCGTCCTGGACGACTACCATCAGGCCGGCCCCAGCCCTGGGCTGGACTTGTGTCTCGAGAGGCTCTCGGGGTCGCTTGGCGGGCACGTCCACTGGATGATCGCGGTCAGGCAAACGCTCGAGCTGGACTCGGTAAGGAAGATGCACGCCCGAGGGATGGTGCTGGACATCGGCCATCCGACTCTGGCCTTTACCGCGAACGAGGTCTCCCTCCTGTTTGAGTGCTCTTACGGGGTGCCGCTCACGCCCGAACCGCCCTGGCCCCCTAATTCCGGAGTTTATGCGGCAAATGCTCTGGCAGGCACAGT
>JANLFS010000190.1 GCA_024655925.1 Bacillota bacterium
GAATCTGGAGACGGCCAGCGGAACAAAACCATGGGGGTGACATTTTCTCAGTCGGATTAGCCGCCAAAAGGGTGACATTTTCTCAGTCGGTTGACAAGTTGTTGCGTGCTACAGAGATGACGCTTCTCTGTACGCTCGACCCCGGTACCACGGGGTCCGACGAGGGAACGTGGCCTTTCCTGTTGGCGATGCTCATTGTGACGCTAGGCGGGCTTTCTCTGATGAGTGCGCTCTTGAGTCGATGGCCCTCAAGACAATCCTTGCGATCCGCAATGACCCCTGCCGAAAACTGGAGCCGTTCCGTATCGTCGCGCAGGTTCGGGAACCGGAGAACTCGTCAGCTGACGATTTCGTTGTAAGCGGCAAGCTTGCGAGCCTTATGCTTTCCCAGGTGTCGGAGAGCGCTGACCTTCATGTAGTCTTCAGAGGGCTCTTCAGTTCCGACGGGGCGGAGATATACATGAAGCCCGCGTCTCTGTATCTGCCGCCTGACCAGCGCGCGCGTTGCTCCGAGATCGCCCGGGCAGCAAGGGAACGGGGCGAGATCTCGCTGGGTTACCGGAAACGCAATGAATCTAATATCGCATCCGGCCGGCATAGGGTCTGGCTGAACCCGGATCGGGCAGAAGAGGTATCCCTTTCCGAGAGCGATGCCGTTATTGTCCTCGCCGCTAGTTAGGCCTTATAGCCTTCGTACTGGTGAAACGTCGCGCCGAGGAAGGATACCGCTCAAGACTATCCAATTTCACTACTACTCAGCAACTTCTGATTCTGGAAATTGACCGCGGCCGCGAATCGCCAGACCTTAACGAAGTGCAAGCGAGGCGAGGTCACATGCGTGTCGGAACCGGTGCAAACCTGGACCGAGAAGGGGACCGCATGCTCAAGGTGTTCTGCCTGGGGGCGTTCAAGGTGATCCCAGCCGGCGCTGGGCAGGTGATCGGGGGAGACGGCTCCAGCAAAGCGTGGTCAGTGTTCAAATACCTTCTCGCCCACAGGGGCGCACCCGTCCCCACTGCCGAGATCATGAGAACCCTCTGGCCTGGCAACCAGGACTCTGGCGATACATCTCCGCTCCGTACCGCGCTCAGCAGGCTCAAGGCGTCGCTCGAGCCGGCTAGCCCTTCCTACTCCAAAGGGTCCTACATTACTTACACTAAGGACTTCTGCATCTTTCACGACGAAATGCCTGTCTGGGTGGATGCGGATGAGTTCGAGAAGGTATGCGGGGAGGCCCACCTGGTCGGCGCGTCCGACCGCAGGGCCGGAGCTGAGCTCTACCTGCGGGCGCTCGCCCTGTACCGTGGTGACTATCTCGCTCAGGACATTTACGTCGATTGGACCGTCGCCCCCCGCGAGCGGTACAGGCGGCTGTTCGTAGACTCCTCCCGCGAAGCCGCAGCTTGGCTCGCGGCGGCGGGCGACCTGACTTGCGCGAGATCAGTGTTGGAGCACGCGCTCCAGGTGGAGCAGTTCTCCGAGGAAATGCATGTCGAGTACATTCAGACCCTTTTGAAGATGGGAGAGCACGCCGCAGCGGCCGAACACTACGCGGCGACCACGGAGCTTCTTCACCGTGAACTCGGCCTCAGGCGGTCGGCGGAGTTCCGCCGGCTGCACAGGGCGATCCGGGACCATCGAGAGGGCCAGGTGCACACTCCCACCCACCTTGAAGAGGCGCTGGTGTCTCGAAAGGAGCGCCAGGGGCCGTTCAGATGCGATATGGACATGTTCCAGGGCCTGGTTGCGTTGGAAAGGCGAAGGATCGAGCGCACAGGGCGCGATAGTTCAGTCTTGTTCCTTCGACTGGAGGTGCGCGACGGCGCCAGGGCGGGCAGACTCGAAGGCCAAGCCTTGGATGCCCTCGAGCTGGTTGTGGGGAGGATCCTGCGCAAGGGTGACGTACTGTGCAGGATCGACTCGGGCTGCCTCGGGGTGCTCCTTGCCGACACTGGAAGGGCCGGCGCGGACACGGTCTGCGCGCGAGTGGCCCAAGCGTTCGCTGCGGAAGCCGATGTCCCCGGGATATCCCTGGAGGTCACGGTTAGGCCGCTCGTGCCGGGCTGACAGCCTCATCCCGCAAGCTCACAGCTGCATTCTTAAGCTGAAGAGGCCCGTTGGGCCTCTTCAACGCGACGGCGACACTCAGGAAGGCCTGCGCGGCCTGCGCGGAGGACGGGGCCAGCGCGGTGGACGCGGCGGCCTTGGGATGGGGGCAGCCGGAGGCGGTGCGGGAGCCGCAACGGGTATGCAAATCCTCTGTCCCACCCGAAGCTGTTGCGGAACTACGCCGGGGTTGGCCCTGGCTATTGCGTCCACTGTAGTGCCGAACCTCCGGGCAAGGGCGTAGAAGGTGTCTCCAGGCCTGATGATGTAGAACCGACCACCGGGACAGCCGGGCGGTCCGGGGGCGGGCGGAGGCGGTGCGGGAGCAGCAACGGGTATGCAAATCCTCTGCCCCACCCGAAGCTGCTGCGGAACTACGCCGGGGTTGGCCCTGGCTATTGCGTCCACTGTGGTGCCGAACCTCTGGGCCAGAGCGTAGAAGGTGTCTCCGGGCCTGATGACGTAGATCCGACCACCGGGACAGGCCGGAACCTGAGCCATATGAAAGCCGAAGGGAAACTGCACAGCTGATCACTCCCGAGTTGATCTGCTGCACCATATTCATCACGTCTGCCGCTTGACCGCATCCGGTTGGCACGATCACTAAGCGCCGGCGGTGTAATCTTAGAGTAGGGTGCGGGAAGGGGAAGAAGGGGGGAAAGAAGA
>JANLFS010000191.1 GCA_024655925.1 Bacillota bacterium
CGATGCCCATCGCCAAGTTGCCGCATGCAAGCCCATAGTCGATGGCCATACAGGCAGGACCGAGCAAGCGCTCCTTCCGGCCAAGCTTCCGCTTCGGTGAGCGGATCACCCGGGCGACTGGATCTGGAATCTGCCTGGCAGCCACGCGAGGGAAGAATGCCGCGCGATACGCATCGATGCTCGCGCGCGAAAACCCGAACCTACGGATGAGCGCTTGGCCCGCCTCGGACATGGCCCCGTCAACGATCTCTCTAATCCAAGGATCCGCGATGGCATCGCACATGAGATGGTGGCCACGCAGATAACCGAGGTAGCCACAGACGGCATGCCCGGCATTGTGGATGTAGATCTTGCGTTCCAGCCGGGCCTGCAGGTTGTCCACCAACTCAAGGCCCTGAATGTCAGGGGGAGGTCCGAGCCAGCTGTTGCGATCGACGACCCACTCGTTATAGTCCTCCGCCACAATGTGCATCCGGTTCCCAGTGGGCGCGGGCACCACACGGGCGATCATAGCGTCGGGGAAGCCGATGTGGTTTTGAAGGTATGGAAGGTAGCGCGGGTCGAGGGTCGCCACCACCTGCTCTCTCAACGAACTCGAGCCTCGGATCATGTTCTCGCAGGCGACAACGTTCAGGGGCGCTTCGGTCGGGCAGTCCGCGCGCGCCATGATCCCGCGACAGAGACATGGCACAACCCCCGGAAGCCCTTCCGCAGTGACGGCCGTGAGTACCAAGTCACAGGCCGCAATCTCCCGAACGACGGTCTCCTCATCACGCAGTGAGTACGCTCGATAGCCTGTGATGGTGACATCTTGCTCCGTGGTGCCCACCAAGTGCACCGTGTATCGGCCCGCCTTCTCCAGTTCCTCTACCAGCGACCGGTCCACATCGACAAAGACCAACTGGTAGCCCGAAGCGTATGCCAGATGCCCAATGTGCCCCCGGCCTGACGCTCCTGCTCCAAAGATGACGGCTTTTCTTCTGCCTCTGACCATGTCCGGCGCTTTCGTTCTCCCTGGCCTGCCACGACAGACCTAACGACGGGCCATCGACTCGGCCAGGATCAACTCCAAATCTCCTCGGTGCGTCCTGGGGTTGAAATAGCACTCGAGGATGCGGTCGTGCGGCAATGCGTTAATGCGATCGTTCATAATCCGCAGGACTGTGGTGTTGATCTCGATGGCCTTCTGGACGTGCATACGCTCGGGATTGATGTCAATTCCAAAGTAGCCCCGGTAGCCTATCATCTTGAGGGCGTACAGAGCGGCTTCCGCCTGTTGCCACTCCACGGCCCCTACGTTCAGGTCTTGGTCATAATTGCCCAATGGCTGGCTGTTCCAGTGAGTGTGAGCCAAACGTCCCTGACGGGCGATGCGGCAGAAAACATACGGCACATCCTCAAAACCCATGCGGATGTGTCCGATCTCTGGTTGCATGCCCACCAGTGCATGGCCCTCGGCCAGCAGACGACGATTCTCTGGATGCTTCAGGCGCGACTCGACGTCCCGGGCGAGGATGAGCCCATCAGCAGAGGTGCGGTAGATGTTGTTGGGTACCGGCTCGTAGGGTTTTGGCTCGATAGCCACACGCACGCCCGGAACCTCATCCATGGCCGCGGCCAGGGCCTCCTCGAATCGATCCCACATGTCATAGTAGACGTGACCGTAGGGGATGGTGTACCCATCGATGCCGGGCCACACGCCGCAGACGTCGACATCCGCCTCCCGGTTGAGCTTCAGATTGCCAACCAGCGTATCGTACGCTCTTTGCCGAGCTGTCGGATCGGTGCTGGAGAGGGAACCAAACTCGAACGCACGATGCCAGAAGTTGTGCGGGCCGGCGCCACACAGCCGGATGCCGGTTTCCTTCTCAAGCTGCTTGTAGAGGTGCAGGTTCTCCTCATTCACCTCCAGCGGATAGTGAGCCTCGATCCCCTTTACACCATAGCGCGCCATCTCTGCCGCCATCTTGAGGCGTTCTGGCACCGACTTTGGGTCCACATATGCCTCGTGAAAGCGGCCCCCTCCCGGGGTAAAGTACCAGATGCCGACCGACACCTTCAGGTCCAACTCAAAAGTCTCCAGGTGGCGCAGCAACTCCTCAGGGGTGCGCCGCTCCTTCTGGTACCGCAGATCAGTGAACGCCATGTCAGACTCCTTTCCTTTCAGCCTAAGGTCACATCGCACCCAGTGGCACTCGACTGATAGACCGCATCCAACACGCGCATTACAGCCAGCCCCCGTTCTGCCGAGTTGTCGGGGCGGCGGTGTGTCCTGAGACAATCAATGAAATGCTCTTGCACAGAGGTCTCCACCGGGATCGGCAACTGGATGTCTACCGGCACGGTCTCCAGCAGCGTGTTGCCATCAGCTCCGAAGAGCGTCAGGCGTTTCCCCGGCGGTTGCGTGAGGTCCACCAGAGCGCCGCCCTGGGTACCGAACACGCTCACCGAGAGGGCAGGGCGGGTGAAGGACTCCCACGTAGACTCGAGCGCGATGGTCGCTCCTCCTCGCAGGCGGATCAGAGCCGAGGCAAAGTCATCGACGTCGGTATCGACCATGTGGGCCGTTCGCACGACACCACTGACCTGCACCGGGGAGAAGTCGTCGGCCAGCCACATAGCCAAATCAACCATGTGAGGTCCCATATCGATGAGAGCCGCTCCACCCGAACACTTCCTGTCAGTGAACCACGTCTTCTGTCCGCGCAGAAAGGTTCGCCGGCGCAGGGATACGGAGCGAATATAGTA
>JANLFS010000192.1:0-501 GCA_024655925.1 Bacillota bacterium
CGGAGCGAATATAGTAGATCGTACCCAGCTTGCCCTCAGAGATGAGGTGCTTGAGATACCACGACTCCGGGCCGTTGCTCCAGCGGTAGTTCATCGACACCGCGAGGGTTTTATTGTGCTCTTGCGCGACCGCGAGCATCTCCTCAGCCTCTGCGGCGGACATGGCCATGGGCTTCTCTACGAGCACGTGCTTCCCGGCGCGGAGCGCGTCAATTGTGGCGGGCTTATGAAGATAGTTCGGAAGACAGATACTGACCGCATCCAGCTCGGGCAACGCCAGCAAATCCCGGTAATCCTCAAACGCATGCGGGACACCGTACTCCTTTGCGTAGGCCAACAGACGGTCCCTATCCACATCGGCGATGGCCAGGATACGCACGTCGGGCAAGGCACTGTAGACCCGTAGATGGACTCGCCCCATGCCCAAGCCGATCACAGCTACGTTTGCCATGACTTGCCTCCAGGTCTGAGGCGGCAGGCGTGCCTCCGCAGAAGTAGTCA
>JANLFS010000192.1:511-2747 GCA_024655925.1 Bacillota bacterium
CTGCTGGGAGGGTCTGCCACAGCCATCAGGCCGACTTGCTCTGTGAATAGGTTGCATAGTGCCGTCCCAACTGCAACATGTGCTGGTACTGTTGCAGAGACACGTTGTCCGGTATCGAATGGTCGGATGCGAAGATGTAGCCACCCCCCTTGGCGAGAGCAGGCACCTTCTCCCGTATCTCGCGCTCCAAGACGGATGGATCTGGGTTGGCGATTGCCCGCACATCGATGCCGCCCCAGAGGGTAAGGACTTCCCCGAAGTCTTTCTTGAGCCGCAGTGGATCCATGCCTGCTTTTATCTCGAGGGGGTTCAGGACATCGAAGCCGGCCTCGACATAGTGGGGCACCAACTCCATGTTCTGCCCACAGGTATGGAGCATGACCCGGATACCACGGGCATGACAATACTCATTGAAGCGTTTCTGGGCGGGCATGATCACCTCGCGATATGTGCGCACGGAGAAGAACGCCCTGTCGCGAAACCCCATATCCTCGGTGACAAGCGCCGCGTCGAAGTGGAAGCCATGGCCCAGGAGGTACTCGAGGCCATCGATGGCCAGTTGTGCCGTCGTCATGATCATCTCTCGGACCCAATCCGGGTCTGCCGCCAAGGCGATCAGGATCCCTTCCATGCCCATAATGTACTTGAAGCGCTCAAAGCCGACACAAGGCTGGCAGTAAATCTGAAAGCGATCCCTGTGCGCATCATAGGCTGCCTTTGCCTTCGGCAAGTCAACCCGTGTTTCATTCCAAGCAAAACGCGCCTTTAGCTCTTCCCAGGAGGCGCGATCGGTCAGCGGATAGTCCCACCAAAGCGGCGTCGAAATCCGGCCCTTGAAGTTCTTCGTCATGACACGGTCGGCGCTGCGGGCGATCACATAGTCGTCCGTCTCTTCGACTTTCTCTGCCGGGAACTGACAGGTCCAGTCGACGTACGTCGTGTGGGTAGGATCGAGCCCGAAGTATGCCACCGGATCGACCCCCTCGGGCATCCCCTCTTTCTTCCACCGCTCTAGGGTTGTGTCCCAGAAACTCTCCCACATCGGGATACGGTCACCCTCACGGTGGTCTATGGCGGCCAGTATACGTTCCCGGCTATCCATCTTCGTCCTCCGGGGGAACCAAGGCTCGCAAGCTGGGTCAGCAAATGAGACTCAGGACCTGCGGCTTGTCAGGGTAACAGCCGAATCTTGTGGGATGGGTCAGCGCCCGTAGGGCGGTCCGCAAGCCACGGCTCTCAATCAACGATGAACTGGGACAGATGCCTTCTGCCAAGAATGAGATCCCATTCCAGGTGGTCCCACCAGAACCTGGAATGGGTCTCAATGGCCAGATCTCCCTGGTACCCCACCTCGTAGAGCAGAGCGATGACGGCGCCCCAGTTGATATCGCCTGTACCAGCGGGGCTGTACTGGTAGTGCATAATGCCATCCGTGAAATTCGTATCTCTCCCCATGAAACGCTCGTCTTTGACGTGTACATGCACAATGCGTCGGCCGTACTTCAGTATCTCTGCCAGGTAGTTGCGGCCGGCCTCGAGGGAGAAGGACGGGTCATACTTGAGGCGAAGCTTTGGCACAAGGGAGAACATGAGCTCCCACTGTGTCGGGTCCAGGCCGCAACTGTGGACAGCCAGGGCCACTCCCAGCTTTTCAGCGTAGTCACAGGCCGGCCCAAAGGTGTCCTGGAACTTGCGACAGGCCACAGCGTCGCCAGGGTCGATAGGATGAGGATGAGATACGAAGGCTCTCGCGCCGAAACGAGCGGTAGCCTCGAGGTCCGCGATCAACTGAGGGGCTACCGGTTCGTCCCCCGTGAGCAGCGCCGACACGCCGATGCCATACTCGCGAAGACGTTTGCCGATCTCCGTCTCCTGGGGACGGGTGTGGGGATACCAGCCCAACTCGATGACCTCGATGCCGACGCGCCGCGCAATCTCTAGTTCCCTCGTTGTGGCCTCGGACCGAAACCCTATCTTCACCGGTTCCTCCTTCCCAAAACGCCACTGCCCCGACCGGCACAGCATGTAGGTGTCCCAGACGGCCCGCAACCGCCGCCGGTATGTGGGTCCACAGGGCAACCCCTGTCAGGTCACGGGAAACAATACTCTTCCATCGCCTCGCAGATGGCCTCAATGTTTCGTAGGGGGACATCTGCCCCCCAGATTCCTGCGGCAAGCATGAGTCCGCCCTCAGGCATGGCCATCGCGTCGATCACCTCTTTGACCATGTCGTGGA
>JANLFS010000193.1 GCA_024655925.1 Bacillota bacterium
TCGGCGCCTGGAAGGAAAACCAGAGGATGCTGACCAACGCCTGTTCGCGTCTTTGGCCCAAGCCGCGACAGCTGCGTACAGTGGTTCGGTAGAACAAGGCAGAGCGAATCGAAACGAATACGAACACTCGCCGACGAGATAGGGCATGCTGGTAATCGCGTGTGGAGGTGTATGCGTGATCTCAGGAATGGGCGGGATCGGGCTGAGGAGATCATGCCCGACGCAAACGACATCATCGTCCGGATCAACGGCCCTTACGAGGATCTCCCATCTCCGAGGCGACTCTGTGGGCATGGGGAGCACCTCCACGCGAGGCGGCAGCCACACGCCACTACAGAAACACCTCCCCATGCACGCAACGCCATCTAACCTCCCAACTGGGACCCGGAAGACGGCGGCCTTTCCATCGGGACCAGGGATCACTATGGGCACCTCGTAGCCGAACGGAACGCAGACAGTTGCCACTCCGCCCCACACCTCTGCCTTGACTCCCATCCCAGTCAGGAAGTCCTGCGTTGTCTCGGACACTAATCCTCCAAAGACCCGTTGGCTCGACACAAGGCCAAGGATGTTAAGAGTTGCGAAAACCTCATAGCACCACGGTGTTAGATCACACCGAGCCTGGAGGCAGCGCATTCTCGTGATCCCGGTGATCGGGTCTTTTACGTCAAGCCAGAAGGCCGCTCTTACAGAACACCCGCCTGGGCAGATACTAGGGCACTCCCCTCCCAGAGCTCCACTGCTTACCAAGACCGCACAGACCACCGACGCGACTAGAACACGCCGTGTCACAGTCACCACCCCCGCACCACGTTGACGAGCGTGACCTCGCTTTCGAGATCCAGTGAAGCGAGCAGTACCAGTTCACGACTGGTACCTCGGTAGACTACCGCCCCATCGACCACGTACCCCCGTCCATGAAGTGTCGCTGACGACGCCTGTGAGAAGTCGTGTGTTGTTCGTACCACCCTGGCCCAAGCCCGACCACCGATCCCGGTGAGAACAACAATAACAGTACTCCACTCCCCGTCTAGCTGTGCGTCGACTGACAGGAAACGCCCCTTCTCGCTCCAGCCGATAGTCAGAGGTGGTGCAAACTGCCCGCGACCGTTGCCAGACAACAGGTAGATGCTCATAGCAGGAGATGCCACGCCAGGCACCTGCGTTTCGGCTTCCGCAATATGAGCCAGCCCAAGAAGAAGGACATCCGCGTGTTTGTCGCCATTGACGTCCGTGACTGCAATATCCCACAGGGCGTCAAGGAAGCTCGGCACCTGGACATCCGTCAGAAGAAGAGGAGAGACACTCCAGCAGTCTGTCCCGCAGGGTGAGATCACGCGGATGAAGTGGCTGAAGCTATCCTCGGCATGGTAGCAGGGTCCGCTAACTACAATGTCGTCGCCCGGCTTCGTCTCATCCACCCAGGCGGCCCGGAGGTTCATAGCGACAGGGATGCAAGCATCATCGGTCCGTCCAAGCGATACATAATACGGCCCTGCGAAGCTACGACGTCCCTTATTGTAGAAGACCTGCAGCCGAAGGTTGCGGGGGTCAAGACACGCAATGTCGACTTGGCCATCCGAATCGAAGTCACCAATAGAGATGAGGGAGGCAGAATCGTCGCCGGGGATTGGGACCACCTCAAGCGGAACTCGGGTCCGGACAAATGTGCCGTCTCCTTGTCCCCAGAATACCAGAAGGTGGTTGTCAAGGTTTTCGAAATCAACAAGAGCTGGCGGTTCTGGGATCGCACTTGTGGTCAAGAGAACCACGACGTCTAGATAGCCATCTTTGTCGAAGTCGGCCACAATTGGTTTCTGCACCCCCAGCAGTACTTGCCCGGGGACTCCCAGTGTGTCGACCAGTCGCGGCTCTTCCGATGCTTCCCATCGCCCCGATAGGATGTAGAACCGTATCTGGTGTTCAACACTCGGTAAGAACTCAGGCCCTAGAACTCCGAAAACCAGACTTGGGCGCTCGATCTCGGTGACGAGGAAAAGGTCATCGTGTCCATCACGGTTGAAATCTCCAGCAGCTACGGCCATCGGTTCACCGATCGGGAGGTGAAATGTTAGGACGTCCCAAGGGGATAGGCTCGAGATTCCATCCGAAGCTAGAGCGAAACCGTGCAAGGGCAAGATAATCGTCCCGCAGATCACGATCCCTTTGGCAAGACACAGGAGCACTGTTCGCCTCCCACACCAAGCTCTTGACGCTCGCTTCATCCCGCCCTCCTTCCCGGCCCCTCCTGCCGGGTAGTCTTACTTGGCCAGGTTGACCCCAGCCAAAGTGTGCTTCGTTCCCCTCGGCCGCTACATTCTAGCGTACTGCCCCCCCAGTCAAGTTTCCCACTTGCCGTGGTGAAGATGTCACCGAAGAGGGAAGAAGGGCGGGTGATCCGGGGTGCCACGAACGGTGTCAGGTCAACCCCACAGATCCGGGCATGCACATCTGCTGCGAGGGGCAAGCTCCTGTCCAGAGTTCGCGGGAGCTGGACCTTTCTCGGGGGCCATCGCTGGCCTCTGCGGTCGCCGCCGGCTCCGAGGCATTGGCCCTGCCGCTTGCTCATCTTCCGAGAACCCACCGCACGGCGAGGAGCCACAGGTTGAGGCTCACCGCTGCCCCGAGCCGGGTTGCGGGCGAGACGGACCACAATCATCCTCACCGCCCTCCAGGTACGGACTCCGTGGGCGCGGTGGGTCTC
>JANLFS010000194.1 GCA_024655925.1 Bacillota bacterium
TCGAGCAGATACCCTGGACTGCCTACCGTGAGAAGATGCTCACTGACTTTGCCGCCGGGCAGGGAGCAGACATAGTCGAGATCTCCAGCTACTGGATGTGCGAGTTCGTGGGGAGAAAACTGCTCCTGGCTCTTGACGAGTACATGGCAACGGATCCGGACCTGGCGAAGGACAAGTGGATCCCCGGAGCCTTCCTCGAGAGAATCCACACCTTCGCGGGAGCCACCTACGGGCTGCCCAGCGGCGACAGCCCCAAGGTCCTCTGGTTCAACAAGGATGTTTTCGCAGCGGCAGGGGTCAAGAACCCGCTGGAGTGGGAAGCCGAAGGCAAGTGGAACTGGGATACCTTCCTCGACGTCGTCACCTCTCTGACGAAGGGCGAAGGCCCGAGCAAGCATTTTGGCTACTGGACGTGGATGGCCCGCGCGGATACCCACGATATCATGCGGTCCTTCGGCGGAGGCTGGACCGACCAGGATGCGAGCGAGGTCTGGTGCGAGAAGCCGGAGTCTATCCAGGGGCTGCAGTTCGCTCTTGATATCTTCCTGAAACACAAGGCAGCCCCGCTGACGCAGGAACTGCAGGCGATGGGTGGCGGGCAGCAGATGTTCCTGACCGGGCGACTGGCCATGTTCATGAGCGGCGTGTGGGAAGTGTACTCACTGAAGCAGACCAAGGTTCCCTACGACGTGGCTCCGCTGCCCTCCGGGCCGGCCGGTCGGTTCATGCATCACGGCGCCAATGCGCTCGTGCTGCCAGCGGCCTGCAAGCATCCCGATCAAGCGTGGGAGCTGATGCGGTTCCTCAAGAGCCCCGGCCTCGAGAAGATCATGGTCCAGGGCGAAGGGTTCATGCCCTTCCAAAAGGCCAGCGTGGAGACATTCCTGAGCAAGGGGCACATCCCCAGCGCGCAGGTGTTCATCGACGCGCTGGAGAAAGGCTGGGCCCCGCCCATACCACTGAACACCAACGCCACTCAGATGGACCAGGTGGTCGGCGATGCTCTGGGGATCGCCTTGAGCGAAGGCAAGGACGCAGCCTGGGTCGCCGCCGAGGTTGCCCCCAAACTTGAGCCGCTCGTCGGCTGAACACCTTGCTCTTTCGTACTGCATCCGCTTGGAGCGCCAGGGGCTGCTGCCCAACTGGCGCTCCAGGCGCCCTCATGCCATGGCAAGTAAGGCTGTTAGCGCGAGGTGAACCGTCATGAGGCTAAGTACACGCGAGGCGGTGGAAGGCTACATCGCGATATCACCCTGGTTGATCGGGTTCATCGCATTCGTTGGCGGCCCGATCGTCGCCTCGCTGGTCATTAGCTTTGCGGAATGGCCACTGATCGAACCTCCTCGGCTGGTAGGTCTGTCCAACTACTCCCGGCTCGTCCATGACCCCCTGGTCTTTCAGGCTCTCAAGGTAACAACCGCCTACACGCTGTCCGCCGTACCTCTGCACATCATCTTTGGCTTCTGCCTCGCCATCCTTCTGAACCAGCGGGTCAAAGGTCTCGCCATATGGCGAAGCATATACTATCTTCCCGCGGTCGTCTCAGGGGTAGCCGTGGCGGTGGTATGGGTATGGGTACTTCAGCCCGACTTTGGGATCCTGAACACCCTGCTGCGCCAGGTCGGCATCCGAGGACCGAACTGGCTCTTCAGTCGTACCTGGGTGATCCCGGCTCTTGTGGTCATGAGTCTGTGGGGAGTAGGAGGCGGGCTCACTGTGTACCTCGCCGGCCTGCAGGGCATCCCAACAGAGCTCTACGAAGCGGCCGCAATCGATGGCGCAAACGCCCTGGTTCGGTTCACGCATGTGACCGTCCCCATGATGAGCCCCGTCCTCTTTCTCCAGCTCGTAACGGGGCTCATCGGGTCCTTCCAGGTGTTCACCTCCGCCTATGTCATGACGGGAGGGGGTCCCGGAAACGCTTCCCTCTTCTTCGTCCTATACATCTACCGGCATGCGTTCCAGTATTTCGAGATGGGGTATGCGTCGGCTCTGGCCTGGGTACTGGCGCTCCTTATCGTCCTGGTGACCCTGCTTGTCGTCGGGAGCGCGAGGTACTGGGTCTACTACGAGACGGATATCGCGCACCTATGACTCTGACGTTGGAGGGCATCCCCGATGGATCGCAGGCACAACGGCGCCCAGACCAGAGGATTCAGATCCAGAAGGCATCCGACTTTGACCGTTGCCAGGTACTTCGCACGTCTGCTCCTATACCTCGTGATCGCTACCGGCGCCCTGATCGTGCTGATTCCCTTCCTCTGGATGGTGTCGGCATCTCTGAAGGAGCTTGACCAAGTCTTTGCGTATCCGCCAGTTTGGATACCGAACCCGGTCCGCTGGCAGAACTACAAGGAAGCGCTGATGACACCGCTTCACCCTTTCATCCCCTACTACTTTGCCAACACCCTCTATGTGACCCTGGGCTGTCTGGTCGGCGAGGTCCTCAGTTGCTCACTGGTGGGCTTTGGCTTCGCTCGTCTACGCTTCCCCGGTCGGCGATTGCTTTTCATGCTCGTCCTTGCCACGATGGCCGTGCCGTTTCATGTAGTGATGATCCCGCAGTTCATCCTGTTTCGCCAACTGGGGTGGGTCAACAGCTTCTATCCCCTCGTCGTCCCATCGTTCTTTGCGACGAACGCGTTCTTTGTCTTCCTTTTCCGCCAGT
>JANLFS010000195.1 GCA_024655925.1 Bacillota bacterium
CTCTCCTGCTGCCACCATCGCCTACTGCCTTTTACACCAGGATATGGACTCTACTTAGGTTCCGGCAGGTCGACGAGATCCTGGACAAGTACGGGAATGAATCCGCCAAGCTCATATCGATCCTTCAGGAGGTTCAGGAGCAGTACAGATACCTGCCTGAGCCGGTTCTGAGCTACGTTGCCACCCGGCTAGGCGTGACGAGAGCGACGGTTTTTGGAGTGGCCACGTTCTACGTCCATTTCTCCTTAGCCCCCAAAGGGAAGCACCTGATCAAAGTCTGCGACGGGACTGCGTGCCACGTCAACCACAGCCAGCAGCTGTTGGATTTCATCTACAAGAGATTGCGCCTCGATGATAACGAACGAACCACCGACGACCTTATGTTCACCGTGGAGAAAGTCGCTTGCCTGGGCGCGTGCGGGCTAGCCGCTTGCGGAGCTCCTGCTCCTCGGTTTCGAGACCGCTTGCCTGGGCGCGTGCGGGCTAGCCCCTGTCGCGGTCATTGACGACCGCGTCTACGGCGACGTGACCGTAGAGAAACTTGAACAGATCCTGGACGAGATCGGGCGGTGGGAGGAAGCGGCCGATGGACAAGCTTGAGGAGACCGCTCGGAGTGCACAAGACAAGCTGAACGCTGCGGCATACCGGATTCTGGTCTGCAAAGGCACGGGATGCCTGGCCAACGGGGCGCATGAGGTATACGAAGCTTTGGTGAAGGCCTTGCCGAGCGCGATGCCGGGAAGTGTCGAGCTGTCGGATGACGGCGGGCATCACCATGCAGGATCAGTCAGCCAGACGGGCTGCCACGGCCTGGGCCAGGAGGGTCCACTGGTTACTGTCAGGTTCAATTGCCCCCAAAGGGACGAGATCCTGTATTGCCGGGTGAAACCTGAAGACGTCCCTAAGCTCGTTGAGCAGACGATAGTGAAAGGAGGTGTGGTGGATCGGCTGTTGCCGGTGAACCCAGAGACAGGCCGGCCTTGCGGGAAATCCAGCGAGATATCGTTCTACAACCGCCAGAAGCGCCTGGCCCTGGCAGATTGCGGTCATCTGAACCCCGAAAGCATCGACGAGTATGTTGCGAACGGAGGCTACAAGACATTCCAGCACGTGACTACGCACATGTCTCCTCGTCAAGTCTGCGACGAGGTCGTGGCTTCCGGGCTTCGTGGGCGTGGAGGCGCGGGTTCCCGACAGGCAAGAAGTGGTTGGCGGTGCTGAGCGCCCCCGGCCCTGTGAAGTGCCTGGTGTGTAACGGAGACGAAGGGGATCCAGGCGCCTTCATGGACCGCAGCCTGATGGAGGGAAGCCCCCATAGGGTGCTGAAGGAGCCTTGATCGCAGCTTATGCCACCGGAGCCTCCCACGGATACTTCTACATCCGAACGGAGTATCCCGTGGCCGTTGAGCGGATCCGGCGGGCGCTCGAGGATGCGAGGCGAATAGGGCTCCTGGGACGCGGCACCCTCGGGACAGACTTCGATTTCGATTGTGAAGTGGTCGAAGGCGCGGGAGCCTTCGTTTGTGGAGAAGAGACTGCCCTGCCCGCCTCCATAGAAGGACAGAGAGGAATGCCGAGGCCAAAGCCGCCTTACCCTGCACAGAGCGGGCTATTCGGGAAGCCGACTGTGGTCAACAACGTTGAGACCCTGGCCACAGTGAGGTACGTGATTGCGCATTACGCGAAGGAGTTCCGGCTTTATGGCCCTCCCCAAAGCCCAGGCACGAAGACCTTTGCCCTCACCGGGCGGGTAAGACATACAGGGCTGATCGAGGTTCCAATGGGCACCACACTCAAGGAAGTGGTCTTCGGCACCGGTGGCGGCATACCCACCGGACGCCGTTTCAAGGCCCTCCAGATCGGAGGACCATCCGGAGGCCGCCTTGGCGAGGAGCACCTCGACATGCCACAGGTGCCTTCCTTGCCGTGAAGGCACGAGACAGATGCTCGCTCTCTTGCAGGATATCGTAGACGGAAAGGCAGGGCCTCTGAAACCCGCAGGCCTGCTGTCCGGGAATGACGTGGTGGAGGCCATTCGAATCAGACTCCAGCAGGCAGGCAAGCTCGTGTGCATCAGACGGTTCTGAGGGCGCAGTTCTCTCCAGGGCCGGCCGGTGCGCGACTGCGGAATGGATTGCGTAGAGGAGCCGATTTCGTAGGAAGGTGAGGCTCCTCTCCCATCATGCCGCGGACTATGCGGTCGAGAACCGAGTCGGCGACCGGCGTCCCTTACAGCCAAGAGTAAAAAACACGTAGTGTATCGTGAGATCCTGACAGGAACTCCCAACATCCCGCCGAAATGCATCCGGGCATCAGATCCTGAGTTGTGAGCCCCAAGCACAGCGCATTTTAACCCTATAGGTTAAAGATTTGTTGACGCGGAGGAGGCTGCGTGCGTATACTGTTCAGTAGCAGGAAGCTTCAGAGAGTCTGTAGTTCATACGAACTTGCCAAAGCTAAGTGGGGTCAAGTCTGCGGGAGACTCGTCATGAGGCGACTCGACGAGTTGAGGGCTGCTCGTACCCTGGAAGACATGCGCACCATACCCGGCGCTCATTGCCACGAACTGCAGGGGGATCGTGCGGGTTGTCTGGCCGTCCGTCTCAAGCATCCGTTCAGGTTGGTGTTTCGG
>JANLFS010000196.1 GCA_024655925.1 Bacillota bacterium
CATGGAGCAAGACGTGCGGTAGAGAGTAGTTTAGCTTTTCATAACTCCTCACATGGGATATTGAGCTGCAGCTCAAATCCATTATGAGGAGTTATGAAAAGCTAAACTACTCTCTACCGCACGTCTTGCTCCATGACCATGAGACTACTTCGCATAATCTGCGGCTTTGCATAATTGCCGACGCCCACCGGCCCGCAGATCACCACGGACTCGGCGCGCTCCACAAAGCCACATGTGGCGAGATCACGGATCATCTCCGCGGGGATCTTGGGATTGTATCTGAAATCGAATTCGGCCAAGCTTCTCACCTCATCGAACCGCGCCTTCTTCACTCTCATGGCGAGAGCCTTCTGGTTCCTGCGCTGTATCTCGTCTTCGAGGAGCCATTCCAGGAAAACCAGGTAACCATGGTTGTCATGTTGCGCCTGCTCAAGCCTCGTTTCGAGCGAATCGAGCATCCCGCCGAGTTTGAGCGCCTTCAACTTGGTGGCAAGATGATGTGTGTGCACGATTCATACCCCCTTCTGAGGTAAGTCGAACGCGAACGCGTTCGAACCGTGGAGGTACGCCCCGATCCGCGCACTGCGGTCCGTGGGTTCCTCCGTAAAGGACATGTCCATCCGGTTATCGAGGATTCGCTTGATGGTGCGGTAGTGGGGGTCGTCACAGGAAAGCGCCATCTTGCAGGCGGTGTTGAGCCTCCCAGCGCCATGTTTCTGTTCGAGCCGCAGTATCCCCTGGGCCTGCCTCAGGTGAATGAGCGCCCCCTGGTTCAGGAGTGCGAGCACCACATCGTGAACCGGGGTCCCGATTTGCCGGGCTTTCTGCAGGCATACCTGGGGTGTGTGCAGGTAAAATGCTGTCTTCTCCTCGGGCAGGTCCCTCATGTCCGTACTGGTTCCCTGGTCAAACCGCCGGATATGCGTCTTCACCAGGTCCTCACCATGGTAAAATTCAACCGTCTTCTCGCCGACGCGTACTGAGAGTGTCCGACCCAAGAACCTGAACGGCACTGAGTACCTGGCCTTTCTCACCTGGCAGTGAGAGTCAGGGGCCACTTTTGCCGTGGTCAACTCGAACACCTCGAAGCGCTCGGCGGGCAACGGGAGCATATGCTGCTTCTCGTTCTGCTCATAGTACTCGAACGGTCTCCAGCGTGTTGTCCCGTGAATGCGGGCGCCGGCGTCCTCAACACACCAGCGCCGGCTGTGTTGCCGCATGTGCGCGACGTTGCCAAACCGCATCCCAGTCCACATGCTTTCCCGAACGTAACTAACCTGTCTCTCGACCCGCGGCTTGTCTTTTGGATGACCGGCTCGACAAGGGTCTACCAACGTGCCGTAGTGCCTGGCCAGGCGCGCGTACTCAAGATTGATCTCGGGATCGTATATGTCAGGCTTGACCACGCCGTCCTTCAGGTTGTCGAGCACCAGCCTCCTCGGCGCCCGGCCAAAAAACTCGAACGCCTCTATGTGGCAATGAAGCCAGGTAGGACTGTCCAGCCGAAACACCGGCTCCACGAACATATGCCTGCTGTAGCTCAATACCATGATGAAGGCCCATACCCTCAACTGCTTGTTCGTCGCGGGATCCTGCCAGGGGCCCAGATAGCCGAAATCTATCTGGGACTCTTCTCCCGGCGGCACATCCGGCCTCCATACCGTGACCTGGTTTCCCGTTATGACCTCGGGCATGACATCCCGCAGCCAGCGTCGAAACGAACTGAGGCTCAGCCCGGGCAGCGTGGGTACCACCTGCCTCTTCCAGACTGTGATCACTCTGTTCTTGCCCAGCGCGTCGCGTATCTCATCCTTGTGCGGCTCCAAAAGAAAATACGTCGGCGAACGCTGAGCGTGGTCCAATTCGGGAAACCGCTGCTTGAGCAACGCGACCCATTCCTCGCGCTCGAGATAGCTTTCCCGGGTGACGCCTGCGCTGAGCACACCGTTGACGTACTTTCGGACCGTCTTGCGATCCACCCCAAGGCTCTCAGCGATCGACTTGACGCTCCGACCCGCTTGCCAGTGTTCCAGAATCTCGATGATTTGGTTCAAGTTCCATGACCTCCGTGCCACCCCGACACCTCCAAGACCAACAAGATGTACGGGAGGCGGTGTTCTACACAAGAACACAGTGCCACCTTTTGGGTGGGGAATTATGTGACACGGGGGTGGGGAATTATGTGACGCGGGCGCCGATCACGCGTGGGGAATTACGTGACGTGTGACACGAGCGGTCCCAGTCTTCTAACCGCGAAGGAGTACAGGACCTTGAGCGCCTGAAGTGCAAGCCAATAGCCCCACAATAGGCGTTGTCTGCTGGCACGCGCCCCATACGTGGCACGCCTCAGCAAACCACTGATAATGTATGCGCTGAAGATGACCCCGTACGATGAGACGTAGCGATAAAGCCCCAAGCCGTTCACAATATCGCTTATCGAGTACAGTTGGGCCGCATACAATCCGACTATCGAAAAGTCCGTTGCGAATCGAAAATAGGCGTACCAACCGCCTTCGTACGGCCACTCGGTTAGCGAGGCTCGAAACTGTACCCAACT
>JANLFS010000197.1 GCA_024655925.1 Bacillota bacterium
ACCATCAACTTGACGCATGGGCCACCCTCGGCCGAGCCGACTTGAGCATAGGTCCGGCTCTGTCTACTTGGGTGATATCACTACTCTGCGGTAAGGCTCTTTACCCTCGCTGTGGGTGGTTATGCCCTCGATATCCTGCAGGGCCAAGTGAACGATCCTGCGCTCCAGGGCGCTCATGGGTTCCAGTACTTCCTGCTTGCCGTCGCGTAATGCTTTCTTGGCCAGACTAGTAGCGAGCGCCTTCAGCGTCTCCTCTCGTTTCCTACGGTAACCCGATACATCTACGATGAATCGGCCCCGCTCTGTGTCACCACTTGCGCGGGCCCTTCTGGCCGCTGCGAGATTCACCAGATACTGTATGGCATCCAGAGTCTCGCCCCTTCGGCCGATCATGACCCCGAGAGACCTCCCCTCAACGTCCAGCACCGTCACCCCGTCTCCCGGCCGTGCCTCTACCACTGCCTCCAGTCCCATTACGTCGATGAGGCCCCGTAAGAAGCCCACTGCCTCTCCGACCGCCTGATCTCCAGTGCTTGGCTGTTCACCGGCGGGCTTCCCCTCGCGCGGCCCTCGCTCGTTTCGCTCATCCCGTGCTGGATGGTCGGGACTGGCTGCCCTTCTCCGTCCGCCTCTTCCATAGTCTGGCTTCCGCTCTGGTGAGGAGGTTCCTGTTACGACCCCGTCGGGACCCGGTCCTTTCTCCTGGGGTTGAAGCGCGTCTTCCCGCGGTGTGACTCTGACTCTAGCAGACTTGGCGCCGAGGAGCCCAAACAGCCGTCTCGAGCCCTCATCCAGGATTTCCACGTTCACGTGTTCCCGAGTCAGTCCCAAGCGCGCAAGCGCGGATTGGACTGCTTCCTCGACAGTCCTGCCAGTTGCTTCGATCGCTTCCATACTAGCTGACTCCCTTCCTCGGAACAGCCATCTGCCTCGTGATGAAGAACTGCTGGATTATCGTCACTATGTTCGTGACAACCCAGTAGATCGCCGCACCACCCGGTAAGCGGGTAGTGATCCATCCGAGGACGAGCGGCATGATAATCATGGAGGACTTCTGTGCCGGATCGGTGGCCGTCTGCTGCATGGTCACCCAGGTGGTCACGCCCGAAAGGATAGGAAGGATCCATGGATCAGGCTTGCTCAAGTCAGGGATCCAAAGGAAGCCGATACTGAACCCGGCCTCCTTGAGGGTCTGGATGAACGCCTCGTTCAGGAAGACCCTGTACATGATCATAAGAATGGGAAGTGGGAGGAGCATAGGAAGGCACCCTCCGAGCGGGTTCACCTTGTTGTCCCTGTAAAGTTCGGCCATACGCCGCTGGAGCTCCTCGGGTTTCCCTTTGTACTTCTCCTGAAGTTCCTTCTGTTTCGGCGCGATCTTCTTCATCTGGTCGATGACGCGGAACTGCCTCACGGTAAGAGGATACATGGCGGCTTTGATGATGATAGTGAGGATGATGATTGCCCAGGCATAGCTCCCAGTATAGGTTGTGAAGAATCGCAAAACGTCTTCTACGACCTGGGTGATGCTCAAGACCTTTGTCCCCCTCTCGGCGGTGGGTTCATATTGACTCTGGCACCTCAAGGAACAGGGTCGTACCCGCCCTTACTGAAAGGATGACATCTGAGAAGCCGACGCAAGGCGAGCCCGAGTCCCCGCGCCGTCCCGTACTTCCGCACCGCCTCGAGAGCGTACTCGGAGCACGTAGGCTGGTACCGACAACTAGGACCCATCTTCAAAGGGGATAGAAGGGTCCGATACAGCTGTATCATGAACAGAATGACCAATTTCAATCGCCGGTTCCCTCCCGAAGGCCCATACGGGCGATCACCCGATCCAGATCATCCAGCACGGCCTGGACGTTGACGTCCCGGTCAGAGACAGCCTGCCGCGGCACGATGACGATATCGTACCCTGATCTCGGGATCGCCTGCGATGTGCGGACAGCCTCTCGCAAGAGCCTCCGGATTCTGTTCCGCCTGACTGCGCTCCCCATTCGCTTCCCTACTGGAAACCCCGTGCGGATTCGCTGCAGCCCGTTGGGGACTGCGTGAACCACAACATACTTCCCAGCCGCGGACGTCCCTTCAAGGAACGCCCTCCGGAACTCGGCACCCGTGCGTAGGCTCGTACTTCGCACTCAGGGGCCCTCCAGTCGATGTAGAAAACCGGGCATCGAAAGGAAAAGCCGTCACACGACGGCATCGAGTGGATCGAGGCTCCTATGGTCAGGCGCTGAGCCGCTTCCGACCCTTAAGCCGCCTGCGCTTGATAACATTACGGCCACCGGGTGTGCTCATCCGGGCCATGAACCCATGGGTGCGGCTTCGTCGCCTCGCCTTGGGCTGGTAAGTCCTCTTCATGTCAGCTGTTCCTCCCTAACCAATCCGACCGGAAGCATGCCAAATCAAATTATACGGCAGCATTTCCGCGGATGTCAAGGCAGGTCTCTTGCCTGTCTGAGTCAAGAAGAAGTGGGGAGTCCCCCTTTCCTCGAATCGGTTACGCTTGC
>JANLFS010000198.1 GCA_024655925.1 Bacillota bacterium
GGGCGGAAGAGCCGATAGTGAGGGCACTATCCCCGGCAACTGCAAAGGTGCAAGCAGTTTCGAGGAAGGCCTCAGCCACATAAGTAGTATGGCTGCGCTGTTGGGTTCGACTCGGCCAAGGGGCAGCTAAGGAAGGCAGCTCTAGTAGCAGGATTCGGCGAGGCAACGAACTTCTCGCCGTGATGCGACGCGCGCACCTTCTGCTCGGTACGCAACATGGGCTGCAAACGAGCGCTGGGGTCCGGAGTTACGGGCCATTGGGCGTTCCTGCGTGTAGCGCGCAGGCCAAGCGTCGACCCGGATCGGCGATGGCGTGTGCCCGGCTCGCGAAGGTGACCAGTCGGCGTCGTGGGCGCCTCAAGCGCAAGGCATGCATCGCGACCAAAGACGGTGGCTTCGTTTCGGCCGGCCCAGGCGGTCTAGAATCGGGAACGGATATGCGGATCGCATCAATCGACAGTTATTTCCTCCGAGCATGTCGCCCGCTGCTCTACTGGGTGCTCCTTACGACCTGCACGCGGAGACAGTGCCGGTCGCGTAGCGGACGGGCATTCGGACCAACAAGCATGTCGCCGAAGCGCTCCAACGAGTCCAGGTCGCCGGCAGTGTTGTGCCTATGATGAGTTTCCCATGTTGGGGCAAGTGATGAACTGTTAAGTGACGTCGCTCCATTGCTTGCGAGCTGGTGAGCGTTGAGGATAGGGCTAGCGATCCACTTCTGGTTATGGTATAGTTAGGCCACCACGCTAGGGCAAGAGGCCATTGTCCTTCGGGGCCAGGAACGCGGTGCTCACAGCGAGGTGTTTGAGTTCGAGAAGCGTTACAGGACTGAGAGCGCTACGCGCGACTGCCACAACGGCGGATCGCTCCGCCCACAAGCAGGCGAACAAACCAGAAGGAGGAGCCAACATGGAAAGATACGCCAACCTAGGTGGTGACTCAGGCGTCGTCGCGTACGAGATCGGTGATGACTTCGTCAGAGTGCAGTTCTGGGATGGTTCTATCTACCTTTACACGTATGCAAGTGCTGGCGTCAACAACATAGAGCGCATGAAAGAACTAGCACGAGGTGGGCAAGGCTTGAACGCTTTCATCAACAGATACGTCCGGAAAGCGTATGCGCGCAAGGAGCGTTAGGCAGCAGCAAAAGGGGTGATTGACCACTCTGACACACTGTAGCAGGCACCTGTGTCTTGCTATCTTGCCGAGTCGTTACGGCCAGGCCGCGCTGCTTGCCTAAAGAATGGGACGCAGCCCTGCGGCTCACTGACCACCCGACACCGAACTATCACAACAGGGTGAGCCCGCTGGCCTGTCGCGGTTATCGCAAGCGGTCAGCCGCATTTGTCCCAGACTAAGTTTGCTCCCGCTTCGTTAGGCGCTCGCGGGTCACTGTCATGGGCATCGAGCACACGACTCGATCCTGTGACAAGTTGGTGACTGTGGGCGAGGACCCTATGCTTGTTCACGGCGTCCTCCGTGGCACATGACCAAGGCTTCCCAGGAGCATAGCTGGCGAGAAGAACAGAGACGCCAGGCATGATAGCACGGACGTGGGGTTGCCCCCGGATATCTACCGAGGAAGACCCTTGGCTGAATTCGGAGAGAGCTACGCCCAGCCCATTGCAGGCGAAGGGATGTAGACCCAAGCCGGCACTCAAACGTGACCAACTGGCAAGAGCCCATTCGCTTGCGTCCCGCAAACCAACCACGTTGCGTGTTGGCCGAACCACTCGACTGGTCCTACACCAGGATTGGAGAAGCCAATTGGGAAAGGAGCCGCCATGAGTCACAGGGCCACTAGCGAGGAGCACAACCTTCCTCCCGAGGAGATCGAGGCGCTGGCATCTCTGATCGAGCGCACCAAGTGGAAGTTCGCATGGACCTATGCCCGGACGTATCCCCACGAGTACACCACCAAGGAGCTCTGCAGCCCCGAGGACCACGCGCATCTCATTGCGTGCATTGAGAAGTATGGCGTCGTGGAGTACTTTGGCGATACCCCGCGCAAGTACCTGTACTTTCAGGACCGCAAGTATTGGCACATGGGACTCCCGGAGTCCAAAGACCCTCAGGAGTGGCCGAACGTCATCAACCGCGCATGGGTTGACGTGCGGCGACATGCCGCGAACGTCAGACACCGGTGGACCCCCGAAGAGGTAGAGCTTCAGATGCGTATCTGGGAAATCCAACGCGAGAAAATGGCTGCGGCGCGGTCTCGGTCAAAGGGCAGGGGGTGATGGTGACCGGCGCGCTCTGACATCGGCCACCCTGGTGAGACGCGCTACGGTCACCGCCAACCCGGCGCTCGTGGTGGTGCGGTCGGCGTGAGGCTGCGAAGTCGCGTCCGGCAGTGAGGTCAAGAGCTCTGCCCGCTGCTCCACCAGCCGGGGCCGCAGGGCCTCAACGGCCATCCCATCTTGACCTACCGCGTGGGCGCAAAGGTAGAACTCCTCGACCCTCCCTCCAGTGCCGGGATCTCTCCCCGTGCGG
>JANLFS010000199.1 GCA_024655925.1 Bacillota bacterium
GTCCGCCGTCTCCTGGAAAATGGCCGCAATCTGCTCGAATCCCTCTTTCTTGGCTCGCTCCGCAAAGTATGTATACTTGTTCCTAGCCTGAGACTCCCCAGCGAACGCCGCCATGATGTTCTGGTAGGTCCTAGTGCCTTGGAGGTCCTTACTCAACTACATCCACCCCTTCGCCTAGTGTAGTCGGACATGCCTGAACTACGCTTCCTCAAAAGCGTCCTTTCCAACCCCGCACTCAGGGCAAACCCAGTCATCCGGTATGTCGGCAAAAGCCGTACCCGGAGGCACACCACCATCGGGATCGCCCTCAACCGGATCGTAGACATATCCGCACACGGTACACACCCACTTCTTCATCAGGGACACCCTCCTCTCCTCAAACGCACCAAGTGGCGGCAAGCAGATCGCCAACCGGTTCGATATGGCCTGAGGCTCGAGCCACATGCCTGGGCTATGGCCTTCCCCCCATGGTCAAGGCCATCAAGGCTTTCTGAACATGCAGTCGGTTTTCCGCTTCATCGTAGACTATCGACTGAGGGCCGTCAATCACCTCGTCAGTGACTTCATATCCTCTGTCCGCCGGGAGGGGATGCATATAGACTGCCGTCGTCTTGGCAAGGCTCATCATTTTCGAATCGCAGCGCCACGCTGGGTACTTAGCGATGAGGTCCAGGCCCTCCTGTTTGTCCTGTGTGTGAACTAGCGGCCCCCAGCTCTTGGGGATTACCACGTCGGCACCGCGGAAGGCGGCCTCCATGTCCTCGACGACCTCGAACTTCGCCCCCGCCATGGCGGCGTTCTCGCGCGCCTGCGCCAGGATCTCGGGCATCAGCCTGAACTCGGGTGGATGCGCGAGCGTGACGTCGATTCCGAACCTGGGCATCATCAGTATGAGGCTCTGTGGAACCGAGACCGGCCGCACATAGTTGGGAGCGTAGGTCCAAGATACCCCGAGCTTCAAACCTTTGGTGTTCCTGCCGAACTTCTCCCGGATGGTCATGTAGTCGGCCAGTATTTGGCACGGGTGATACAGGTCGCACTGCATGTTGTAGACTGGAACGCTTGCATGAGCCGCCACTGTCCTTATGTACCCGTTTCCCTCACCGTAGGCGCAATGGCGGATCGCGATCCCATGTCCGTACCTGGATAGGACTTTGGCTGTGTCTACCGGACCCTCGCCGTGGGAGATCTGGAGCCTCTGAGGGGTAAGATCGTGGGCATGGCCACCGAGTTGCGTAATGCCGGCCTCGAAGGAATTGCGGGTTCGAGTGGAATTGTCGAAGAAGATCATGAACAGCGTCTTGTCCTGGAGGATCCGGTGAGGCTCTCCCAGGGCGAACCGCCTCTTGAGGTCCGCCGCCACCTCGAATATCGACTCAAGTTCATCTAGGGTCCATTCTTGGGTAGTGATCATATGTTTTCCCCGAAGCAGACTCTGCATAAGCTCAGACCTCCTTGGAGTCACGTGCATGTATGGTTTCCACACACACCGTCTGTTTCCTCCCGCCCAGGCGAACATGGTGGCGCCCGGAGGTCGCTCAAGGTGCGTCTCCGGGCGTCATACAAGTACCAAGCAGCCCTGTAAGCCGAGTTCTGTCGAGGGTGATCATCTGTCTTGGGCACGCGTTGCCACGGGCCTCGTGCGACCTAACCCGAGGGAAGGACGGGCAGCCCTATATCCCTCCTATTTGGTCTTGCTCCGGGTGGGGTTTACCTAGCCATCCGGTCGCCCGGATGCTGGTGCGCTCTTACCGCACCGTTTCATCCTTACCGCTTCCGCGGCGGTTTGATTTCTGTGGCACTTTCCTTGAAGTCGCCTTCACTGGGCGTTACCCAGCACCCTGCCCTGTGGAGCTCGGACTTTCCTCAGGCGGGAGTCCCCGCCCGCGACCACCCAGGCTGCTTGCTACGTGAGCCAACGATAGCATGGAGGACCGATCAGTGTCAACTGCGGATCGCGCCAAGAAGATCCCGGTAGGTGTCGGGGTCCATTCCGACGTCCGTGCGCTTCGCGCTGACATCTGTACCTCGGCTGCGGGCACAATCGATACACCTCTTGGTGCTCGGAAGCGCCTCAGTCCTCTCTTTTGGGATGACCTTGCCGCAGATCTCGCACTTCCGCTTCACCACAGCAACCGCCCCCGAAGAAGAATAGGAACCATGATACGCCTACTTCTACAAGCGCGCGCGAGTTCCTTTAGACCGCGCGAACCTGATTACTGGCAAAACAACGAAGCGGACCGACCGGTCGATCGTCGTCCGCCTGAGACTGCTTTGTATGGTGGGCCCACTTGGGATCGAACCAAGGACCAATCGGTTATGAGCCGACCGCTCTACCGCTGAGCTATGGGCCCACTGGCTCCCCGAGCAGGATTCGAACCTGCGACCTGCGGATTCGTAGTCCGTCACTCTATCCAGGCTGAGCTACGGGCGCGCAATGTGCAAAACTCATGATACCACAAGCGCAGACCGCTTTCAAGTTTACGCGGC
>JANLFS010000200.1 GCA_024655925.1 Bacillota bacterium
TGCTCGTAAGGCGCCGCCTTCAGTTGCTCAGTCAACTGCGCCTCGAGAATCTGGTTCACAACCTGCTCAACCAGCCTGGCGAGTCCGTCGTCCCTGGTCAACAGGCCTTGTACTACGCTCCCATCTACTGTAATCTGGTACTGGGCCATCCTCCACACCTCCGGTGATGGGTTTTAGTCAACCATTCATCTACCAGAGGGAGGGTGGCCTCTCCTCCTACCACCGCCTATTGCCTTTTACACCATGTTACGGACTCTACTCCGGAAAAAAAAAAAAGAGACCCGGGCGGGTGACTTCAAGAGGCGTCTCAGAGACAAGTTCGTCGACGCCATTGCCGCAGGAGCCGGTGTGTTCCGCGGCGTGGTGAGGGACGGGTCGTCCCTGGGGAGGTCCGCTTCCGAAGCACTGAAGGCCTTCCTGGAGATAGTTGTGGGTGAACTCTACCCGAAGCTCGAGATGGGCGTTCGCCAGTTGAAGGGCACTGAGGCGGGGGAGGTGCTCAAAGCAGCAAACCTCGGGGCGCTGCCGCAGGTGTTCTACGGTGGCGAAGGCGGACTGAACCTGATAATTAAAGAAGGCGGCAAGTTGGTGCTCAATCCCGGGGCTGCGGTGGCGGCCGAAGTGCTCAACTTCCTCGTGAACCAGCAGCAGTACGGGATCAAGGTGACGGGGAAGACCCTCGAGGAGCATTTCCAGGGCCTCGGCTACGGTTGGGAGAGGGACCTGATAAGGCTGGTGTTGGCGGTGCTTCTCAGAGCCGGCGCCATCGAGGTAACGTACGAAGGCCGTCGCTACACGAGTTACAGCGACCCGCTGTGTCGCATACCCTTGACAAACAACAACGCATTCAAGGCGGCGTCATTTGCCCCGCGCAAGAGCATAGTGCCTAGCACTCTGACGAAGGCCGCTGAGCATTATGAAGAGATCACCGGCAGGGAAGTCGACACCGATGAAGAGGCAATCTCGCACGCGCTCAAGATGCTGGCGGAGGGCGAGCTGACTAAAGCGCTTTGGGCGGAAGCCTCTGCCAAGGTCAACGACCTTCCGGTTGCGTCTTTCCTTACTGAGTACAGGCAAACGCTTGAGACGATCCTGGGGAGTGCCCCCGACGAGCGCGTGATCGTGCTGGCCAACGAAGGGCGGTCGTTCAAGGAAGCCCGTGACAGGACTCGGGAGATAGTCATCGCCTTGGAACAGCATATTGCGGAAAGCGTACAGGATGCCAGGGTGGCCCTGCGTCAGATGTGGCCTGAGGTGCAGGACCGTGCCGATAACGGGGATCTCCTTGAGAGCGCGCGGGAACTGGAGGCCGCAATCGAGGCAGAGGAATTCTACAAGAATCGAGAACTCATAGAAGAGCGATCCTCGCAAATCGCCGCCGCTTACCAGAGCTTGTACCGCGACCTGCACGAGAAGCGCGCGGCCGCCTTCGCTGCGGCCGTGGACGAAGTCAGAGGCTGCCAGGAATGGAGCAGCCTCGCTCAAACGATGCGGCAGTCTGTACTGGCGCCCCTGGTCGCTCGCTCGTGCAGTGACCTTTCGCTGCTGCCGGGCGCAACGGCTTGTTGCGCGTGCCGGGCTACGATGAGCCAGATGGAGGCCGACCTGGCCGCCCTTCCCGGTCTCAAGGCCGAGGTCGCTGCCAGGATTCAAGAATTGACGGCCCCGGTGAACTCGACAAAGCGTGTTCGATTGAGGGAGCATTTCCCGCCGGCCCTGGACAGTGAGGAGTCCGTGGATCGGTGGATCGAGGAGTTCAGGGAGTATCTCCACAAACTCATCGCGGAAGGGTTCACGATCGTCCTGGAGTGATCGAGTTGGACAGCGCACAGAGCAGGTCCTTAAGGAAGATGGTAACGCGCTGCCGGGAAATCCTCGAGAAGTCAGTGTTCGAGTTGCTCGAGGGGAAGTACGGGATCCACAGGGGGGGCACTGTGGAGGATGCCGGGCGACTCATCTACCTGACTGACGAGGATAGAAGGGGTAGGGAAGAGATCGTCGCCAGCCTCGGTCACCTGAAGTCTTTCGGGCTGGATGCCCGTGCTGCCGTTGAGCGGCTGGTGAGAGAGGTGGCATTCACTCACCTCAACCGCCTGTGCGCCCTGAAGATGATCGAGCAGCGAGGGCTCATCCGCGAAGCGGTTGGTCGGGGGCATGACTCAAGGGGCTTCAAGTACTACCTTGCCGAACATCCGGAAGAAGAGGCAGCATGGCTCGCCGGGGAGCAGGACCTTGTGTACCGTCGCTTTCTCCAGTCGTCGGCCGGGGCTCTCGAGGAAGAGATAGGCTCTCTGTTCTCGAGAAATGACCCCGCTAGGACGCTGTTCCCGCCACCGAGGGCCTTGAAAGAAGTGCTCGAACAGATAAACGACCCGGACTTGAACGAGGTGTGGAGACAGGACGAGACCATCGGGTGGGTGTATCAGTTGGAGTTACCCCGGTTTGGTGGACACCGTCAGGCTTTGGTTTTCAGGCTGCAG
>JANLFS010000201.1 GCA_024655925.1 Bacillota bacterium
ATGGACGATTCAACTGTAAACGTCGGTACACGCCCCCCTCCCGCGAACCTGTGCCTGACTACTGATTCCACCTATCCCAAGAGCCCCGATACCGGCAGGCTAATGAGTCTGAGGAGAGACCCATTGCCATCGCCGCATTATTCCTGCCTTCAAGGTCAGAGTTGGCAACCTTTTGCCCGTCCCTTGGCACGCAAACCTCCGGCACAGGCACAGCTGTTGCCTGATGCGCAAGGAGGAACCCGGTATGAGGTGGTTGTGCATAATGGCGTGAATCTCCTCAAGTGGCATCAGTCTAGATCGCCGACGCTTGTGGAGACCGCCTAAGCGATACCTAGGTCGTGAGACGTATCCTCATTCTACCATAGCTCAGGGAAGTCCAATAGACCCAGACCGGCAGATGTACCTGTCAAGGGAAAGTAGCTAGAGACCTCACGGAAAAGTGATCTCGGCGCCAATAGGTTTGTTCGGAGCGCATCACTTCCTGGTCGGCCGTGTTTTTGTGGCAGCACAGAGTCTACAAAAGAAGGCTGCGGCTTTTTTTAGAATCTCACGCTCCTCGCGCTAGATCCGGTTGTCTCGCCGAAGCCGGCTGATCTCCTCCCGCTCAGCAGTCGTTAGCCCCTCACGCTCTCCCGCATCGATCTCAGCCTGCCTGGTCCAATTACGCAGGGATTCCACTGATACCCCTAGATCCCTTGCGATCTGTGCCATAGGCTTCCCACTCTCGCGCACCAGGCGAACAGCCTCCGCCCTGAACTGCGGTGGATATGGTGGCCTCCTCTATGGCATGTGTCCACAAGACCGGATCAGGCCCACCGCACCCGGACAGCGCTTCGCTCCTACAAGCTACATTCTGCATCACTACATTGTGACCCGGCAGTCGCTTCTCTTTTGAGGTCGTTCCATCTCCTACACGTTGATAAAGCCCTCTGAGTGCTCTGTCGCCAATCTCAGGCAATTTGGCTCTTCCAGGACTACCCTTCCTGTGATATGCTGGCACCGGCGGCTCCCTCCATTCTCTCACAGCTCGGCTTCACCACAACGGAATAGAGAGCCGCTACCCCAGATTCCACAAAGCCCGGTGCATCCTCGTCTTCGATGGGAGGGAAGAAGTGTGGGACCTGCCGTGAGAAGACCTGCTGTGAGAAGACCCGTTGTCGTTCTCGTGCCGTTGATGTTGGTGTGCGCGCTCGTTGCGGGCGATCCTACGGCCGCGGCTGCAGGGGCGGCGAGCAGCGACGTCACCACTGGCCGCCTGGAGTTAACGGTGCTTTCTGGAGGTACCGATGTGACCGCTCGATACACGGCGATGGCTACGAACATGTCGAACGGCCACAGCGTGACGCTGATGCTATCAGCATCGGGCACTCTGGTAGCTGATCTGCCACCCGGCTCATACATGGTCATGGCGATGCCGGCGGGCGGCATGGGGCTTGCGACCGTCTCACCAACAGGTGGGATCGGAGGCGCGGTGCCAACGGTGTTCAGCGTGACCATTGTCAAGGGCCAGACCGTCAATAGAGTCGCGCACGCGGGAGGCGGCGGTCCAGGCGGCGAATTCAGTGAGAGCGACCTGGAGGACCTCCTTGACTTCGTCTCGGGTGGCGCGCCCTCCACTGCTGCGGAGCTGGACCTCAGCACCGTGCCCTCCGCCGATGAGCTAGTCGCATTGGCAAGGAGATATCACGATCTATACTTCGGCCAGCTCACCGCGGGTGAGCGATCGTTTGTGGAGTCGCTAACCCGCAAGATAGAGCAGGGTCCACCCTCGTCGGTTCGGACTGCAGATGTGGAAGAGCTTACAGCTGCCGCGGCAGCGATAGCCGCGCCTGGAGCATCCCGTGCGGCGTCAGTCGTCCTGGCCGCCCGCGCAGTCATGGTCATGCCCGACCTGGCCCTCGCGCTGAACAACTTCGGGGCGATACTGCGCCTATTGGAGGAACTTCCCGACTCGGTCACGGTTTTGGTGGCAGCCAGGGAGGCTGACCCCGAGTCCCCAATGATACTCACCAACCTCGCCAACTCCGTGCGCGACCTCGGAGACTCGCGCTTGGCCGAAGACCTGTATCTCGAGGCGCTGGCGGCCAGGGATGACTTCGGCCCCGCCTTGTCTGCTCTGGGCGAGATCTACATGGCGCGCGGTGACTACGAGAAGGCAGTCGAGGTGATGATGCGCGGGGCGAAGATAGGATTCTGTGCAGCGGTCGGTGACTCTCTCTCCGACGCTTTTGACGAGGCGTACGGGGAGTCCGACACAGTGCCGCCGCTTCCGCCCGCCTGGGACGAGAGCGGCTCGTTGGTACCTCCCGCGCCTAGCCGCAGCAAGGCCACTCTCGTTCTGCCGGAGGAGTTCGGCAACTGGGACGACATCTCGTCGCTGGCTGGCTCGATTCACGAACTGTCAAGCATCATGGACTGAGTAAAGTTTAAGTGGGTAGGGCCTCTCCGGGGGCTCGGGGAGAAAAGAA
>JANLFS010000202.1:0-1465 GCA_024655925.1 Bacillota bacterium
CACGAACAAGGGGAGCTTACCTACTAACTCTTGACACGGACCCGCAGGGGACTCCCATTGACACCACAGGAGATCCCGGTCTATAATGGAGCAAATTCCAGACTGAACGTGGCGATGAAGAGGACGAGTAGGCCGTGGCTGGCCCAAAGAGACGGCAGGTCACTGGGTGAGAGCCCGCCGGAGCACTGCCGGCCGAAAACCACCTCGGAGCTTCCGGCTGAAACCCCAGGGGGAGTAGGCCGAGACGTCCGGCCCCCGTTACCGGGCCTGCGAGAGGGCGCGAATGCGCCAATCCGGGTGGAACCGCGGGCAACGCCCGTCCCAGATGATCGTTCTGGGGCGGGCTTTCTTCATGCCTGCGAGCCTAGGAGAAGGAGGACCTCGAGGATGTCATCTGAACGTGAGCAAGTCAAGCCGGAGTCGGTGCGCATCACACTCCCTGATGGATGTGTGATGGATGTGAGCCGGGGGACGACCGTGAGTGAGCTTGCGTCAAAGATCGGTCGTGGGCTCGCAAAGGATGCTGTGGCCGCCATAGTGGACGGGACTCTGGTCGATCTCTCCCATCCTCTCACGAGTGACTCAAAGGTGCAGGTTGTGACCTTGCAGTCTGATGAAGGTCTGGACGTGATGAGGCACACCACCGCCCACGTCATGGCGCAGGCAGTGCTCAGACTGTTCCCTGAGACCAAGCTTGCCATCGGACCCACTATTTCCAACGGCTTCTACTACGACTTCGATCGACCGGGTTCGTTCACTCCCGAAGACCTGGTTGAGATAGAGAACGAGATGGCCCGGATAGTCAAGGAAGATCTCCTAATACGCAGGGAGGACGTCTCCCGGGAGGAAGCGGAGCGGAGATTCCGTGAGCACAACGAACCTTACAAGCTCGAACTCGTTGAGGGGCTGGAAGGTGGACTTGTGTCCTTCTACAGCCAGGGGGAATTCGTGGATCTCTGCCGTGGCCCACACCTTCCTAGCACCGGGAAGGTAGGAGCATTCAAGTTGCTCAACGTGGCAGGTGCTTACTGGCGCGGCGACGAGAACAGGCCGATGCTTTCCCGGATCTACGGGACCGCGTTCGCCACGCGCG
The DNA here is from genome assembly GCA_024655925.1 of Bacillota bacterium. NCBI lineage: Bacteria > Bacillati > Bacillota > Bacillota bacterium. The sequence continues at coordinate 1,094 of JANLFS010000202.1, forward strand.
CGGAGCTCGACGAGCATCTGCGCCTGCTCGAGGAGGCCGCCAGGCGCGACCACAGGAAACTCGGACGCGAGCTGGATCTGTTCAGCATCCACGAAGAGGCCGGGGCCGGCTTGATCTTCTACCATCCGAAAGGGGCGTCGGTCCGACTCACTATTGAGGACTTCTGGCGCAGAGAGCACATCGCCCGTGGGTATGAACCCGTAATCACTCCCCATATCGCCGAATCCACGCTTTGGACGATCTCGGGGCACAACGAGTACTACCGGGAAAACATGTACTTCCTCAGCATCGACGAACGGGAGTATGTGCTCAAGCCGATGAACTGCCCGGGCCACATCCTGATTTACAAGACCAAGACGAAGAGCTACCGTG
>JANLFS010000202.1:1475-2444 GCA_024655925.1 Bacillota bacterium
TGATATGCCCGTGCGCTTCTGTGAACTGGGAACGGTTTACCGGTACGAGAGATCGGGTGTGCTGCACGGGCTCTTGAGGGTGAGAGGGTTCACCCAGGACGACGCCCACATCTTCTGCCGGCCTGACCAGCTGCGGGACGAGATAGTCGGGGTGATCGACTTCGCCACCTACATGCTCCGGAGCTTCGGGTTCAAGGAATACGAGATCTTCCTGAGTACCAGGCCTGAGAAGTCTGTGGGAACCGACGAGAACTGGGAGAGAGCCACCGGGGCACTGAAAGAAGCCTTGGAGGGGCACAATCTCTCATACACTATCGATCCCGGGGAAGGGGTCTTCTACGGGCCCAAGATCGACATCAAGCTCAGAGACGCTCTGGGAAGGCTCTGGCAAGGCCCCACCATCCAAGTGGACTTCAACCTCCCGGAGAGGTTTGACGTGACCTACATCGGAGAGGATGGAGAGAAGCACAGACCTATCATGATCCACCGCGTCGTGCTGGGGAGCATGGAGAGGTTCATGGGTTGCCTGATCGAGCAGTACGCAGGGGCCTTCCCGGCCTGGCTGGCCCCGGTCCAGGCCAAAGTCATGACCATAGGAGACCGGCACGTGCCTTACGCCAATGAGGTGGCTGCTGGCCTCTCCAAGCGAGGTTTCAGAGTCGAGTCCGACCTGCGCGCCGAGAAGATCGGCTACAAGATCCGCGAGGCTCAGATGGACAAGGTTCCATACATGCTGATCGTTGGGGACAAAGAGGTGGAGTCCAGGACAGTCTCTGTAAGGTCCCGGTCGGGTGGGGACCTCGGCCCTATGACACCCGAGGAATTTGGCGGAAGGCTGGCTCAGGAGGTTCAGGAGAAGTCGTTCGTCTGATTGTGTCTTGCAGGAGTGTCTACTGGGAAGCAGCACTTCCGCGAGGCATGAGAGCCAACTGGAGTGGAGATGTTGGGGGCGATGATCCGGGAGCGACT
>JANLFS010000203.1 GCA_024655925.1 Bacillota bacterium
TCAGCCCCCTGGTAAGCTATAAGCCGTCCATCAGGCGAGAGCACGGGGGCTGACGGACGGGTGCGGGTGTACGATATTGGGGCAGGTTCTGATAGTGTGCTTACTGGCACCCTACCCGCAGCGGTGCGGCCTAGATGGTCGCCGGACGGAGACCGGATCCTGTTTGAAGCCGAGGGGCATGTGTTTGTGTCTGAGGTCAAGTCAGGAGTGCAGCGCGATGTCGGCGCCGGCGCTCTAGGTCGATGGCTGGGAGACGGTTGCCAGGTGCTTCTGGACAGAGGCCAGACACTCGTTGCAGTGGACGCGTGGACCGGGTCAGAGTCTGCCTCGTGCCTATCGCAGGAGCCTAGGTGGGGTCTGGCTCTCAGCCCTGATGGCGCCGTGGCTGCGTTTGTGGTGGCAGAGCCATCCGGGGGGAAAGTGAGATTTCTTGACCTGATGACGCAGGAGACGTGGGAGGCCAACGCTTCAGGGGAAGTCTGGCCGCCGTCCCTCGCGTGGTCACCTGACGGACGGTTCCTGGCCTATCTGGTAGGAGGGGCAAGGACTGAGAGAGGGCAGGCCGCGGCAGTGTGGGTTGTGGACAGATCGGGCTCGCCGGTGGCCGAGTTCTCGATCATCACAGACAGGCGTTTTGCCGGGATGGCGTGGAGTCCGGACTCCAGGGCCGCTGCAGTATCGGGCCGTGCGTCTGGCGGCATGGGGGTCTTCGCGGTGCTGGCGGTCGACCTGAGTGGTGAGGCGCACAGGCTGACTGGGACTGGAAACTGCGTCCTGCCAGACTGGGGTCCGGCGAGGCGGAAGTGAGGCAGGGGTACAGTCGCAGCGGCCGCGCTGCTGATCCCTTGCGGTGCGGCCGCTCTCGATGTTGTTTGTGACCCTATTTCCCACATGTTCCGGAGGAGCATGACACGGACGCATCTGTGGTTCCAGTGCTCTTCTCGGCCTGGGACTTGCTCTTGTATTCCTCCGACCTGTGGTCGGTGGTGTAGAAGCCGGACCCCCGGAAGATTACGCCCATTCGGGAGCTTATGAGCCGGCGGACCGGCGAGCCGCACTTCGGGCACTGGGCCAATTGGCCCTCGCCAACACCGTGCAGCACCTCAAACTTGCCGCATTTCTCGCATGCGTACTCGTATATAGGCACGGTTTGTCCCTCCCTTTGACGATTCTACACCCAAACCACGTCTGAACTCAATAGTCCTGCGCGAGGTCGATAACCCCACGGGCCTTTGCGGACCGCTCACCCACGTGGAAAAGAAACAGCCCGAGAGCGAGAACTGCGGCTGCCGAGAGCGCAAGCACCATCAACAACCCACGAGTGCCTCCTGCCCAGGCCCCGGTGAACTGCCGCGCGATATCGTCACCTAGGACGGCTCGGCGAAGAGCCTCCACCCAGTAGGTGAGGGGAATGATACGCGAGACCGCTTGCGCCCACAGCGGCAACGCGGATACTGGATAGAGGACCCCACACAGGAGGTACAGAAGGCCGGTGACCGCCTCCGATGTCGATCCCCCGTGCCTGGCGATGAAGAACATCAGGGAGGCCATGACAAAGCCGACCCCAATTGAGCATACCAGCCCCAAGGCGAGAACAGAGCTGAGCAGTGGCCAGTTGACGGTGGATATGCGCACGGGAACGCTGAGGACGAACCTCCCGAAGATCATGAGAACGAGCACCGAAATCATGGCTACGGCGAGTTTGGACAGCCCTCGGCCCAGGAGGTAGAGCCGGTACTGAGCCTTGGACGTGTAGATGTACCGGATCATCCTGAAGAACTCCCGGTCTTCGATGATTACCCAGCTCATGCCGAGAGTCACCTGGCCCACCAGGGCGAAGAAGGCGTTGCCCACGTACATGTTGGCGAAGAATCCTGTGTCGGACGCACCCCGCCCGACGACCCTGTAGATGAACAGGAGTATGAGCGCACCGGCCAAGGGTTTCGCCACCGAATAGACGGCAAAGAGAAACGGGTCTGCCCAATTGGAGTCCATCTGCCAGCCTAGCCATGCCGCTGTCTTCACTGCCGAGAGGCCATCCCTCATTGCCATTTGAGAGTTAACCTCCCCTCTCGCTTGGCAAGACGTTCCATAAACCCCAAGGCGGTGCTGGCTGCCACCATGAACAGGACCGCGAGTCCCGCGAGAGCACCTATCTCGATCTCTACAGGCAGAAAGCCCATGGCGGCGGACCCGAACACTAGCTGCCTCATGGCATCGATTCCGAAGGTGAGGGGCACTAGAGATCCGGACAACGCAACCCAGAACCCAAGAGCCCGGACGGGGAAGTAGAATCCAGTGAGAAGATACACCGGTTCCTGGAGCAGGTTGGCAGTATGCCAGGCTTCCCGGCCGTACAGCATGAACAGTGAACTCATGCACATCCCCATGCCGTAGAGAGCGACCACTGTCAGGATGAAGGTGGTCAGGGC
>JANLFS010000204.1 GCA_024655925.1 Bacillota bacterium
GCTTGTTCTCATACATCCAGTCGGCGAAGCGCTGCCAGACTTCCTCGCGCTGGTACCCCCAATTCGGGGCGTCCTCCTGGTACCTTGGAGAGAGCCAGGCCTGGCTCGCCCGGGCAAGTTCCGGCTTGATCTCTGGGACCCGGCGGACCAGGATGTCCGCGGCCTCACCCGGGTTCGCAATTGCATACGCGTAGCCCCGACTGGTGGCCTTCATGAACCTGCGGACGACGTCCGGGTTGGAGGCTATCATTGCCTCACTTGTGACCACGACCGGGGTGTAGTAGTCGGGGACAGCCCAGGTATAGTCCCGTAGCATGACTACGTTGAGAGGGATTCCCCTCAGCTCCGCCTCGATGCCCTGCCACCCATAGAAGATCCAGGCAAGGTCGATGTCCCTCTGGAGCATTATGAGAAGGTCGCCCTCGCCCACTGTAACCTGCTTGAGCCTGGAGAAATCGCCTCCGTCCGCCTTCATCAGGCTCGAGAGGATCGCAGTCTCCATCGGTGAACCCCATCCGCCGTACACAAGGCCCGCAAACTCCTTCGGACGCGCGACTCCCTTCCCTGCGAGAGTGGCGAACCCGGAAGTGTTGTGCTGGATAACCGCTGCAACCGACACCAGCGGAAGGCCGGCCGCCCGAGCGTTGGTGACCCACTCCTGGAAGCTGATGCCGAAGTTGACCCTGCCGGCCGCGACCATCTGCTCCACGGAACCGCCCTGTCCAGGCGTGAGAAGTTTGAGGTCGATGCCTTCCTCGGCGTACCATCCGCAGTCGAGGGCTACGTAGATGCCCGTATGATTCGTGTTGGGCGTCCAGTCCAAAAGAAGCGTCACCGGTGTGAGACGGGCGCGCGCTGTCACGGTCGCAAGCCCGCCCAGGGTGGCCACTGTCGCAAGAAGGCATACTAAGGCGACAGCCAAGAGAATCCGACGTCTGCGGTGCTTTGCACCACCCGTATATAGCGATTGTGTCATGGGAATGCCTCCTTTTCGTTCCTGAGTTGCCGAATCCAATTCCTCATTTGCTCTCATGGTTGTTCTTCGAATACCAGGGAATCGCCATCGCGGCCAAGCGGTTCACGGCCCAGAACAGCAGTAAACTCAGGGCAGAGATCACCACTATCGCCGCGAACACTCTGTCAGTCAAGTATGAGTGTGACGCGCGCGTCAGGTACACCCCGAGGCCAGCGTCCGCTCCCATCCACTCTGCCACCACAGTTGCGATGATCGAGTAGGTTATGGCTACTCGAAGCCCTGTAAAAAGCGAAGGAAGCGATGACGGCCACCGAATCTTCCAAAACAGGCGCGCTGGGGATGCGCCCATCGTGCGCGCGAGTGCCACCAGCTCCTGGTCGGCCGCCTCAAGTCCATCGATGACACCCACTGTCACAGGGAAGAAGCATGCGAGGCCAACCAGGAGGACCTTGGGCAGGATCCCATACCCGAACCACAGAGTCAACAAGGGTGCAACCACCAGGGTTGGCACCGTCTGCGACGCGACGAGAAGTGGATAGAGGTTGAACCGCAATACCGGCAGTGTGTGGATGAGCACCCCGAAGACAAGCCCGCCGCCCACAGCCAACGCAGTCCCAAGCGCTGCGGCCTTGAGGGTGTGCAGCGTGTGCCAGACCAGCAGCTCCGCCGTGTCGCGTCCGGCGCCCATGATGCGAACCGGCCCCGGGAGAAGCCATGGGGGCAGTTCGAGCCATCGTACCAAAACCTCCCACAGGACCATGAGGGCCAAAATGACCCCGATTCCCCATACTCTAGTGACCCGCCGCACGGTACTTGGCCACCTTCTCCTCCATCGTGCTCGGCTCTTCACTGTTGACGATCTTGACGTAAGTAATCACGGTTCCAACACCCGTCTTCCGGACCGCCTCCTGTGCCCGGAGAACGATATCAAGCAATTCCGAGATCTCGCCTTCCATGACTGTCTCGAGCGGGCCAACCTGGTACTTGACGCCAGACCTCTCGACTACTTCGATCGCACGGTCCACCGCTGAATACACTCGTTCCTTGGGCCCTTCCACGAGCGGCAACACCTGAAACCCAACACTCCCCCACGCCACGAGACTTCACTCCTCCCCTTTCGGAGATGATCTCCCCGCCCGCACCGGGACAACAAAATGCGCCGCACTCCCGATCCCGGGTTGCGGCGCACCTGCATGCGATCCCGTTGACTCCCTTCGCTGGTATTACCCAGATCAGGTATGCGGGTCGGCAGCCCTTCGCTGCCCTCTCAGCCGGCTCGGCCAGCTCCCCGGGGACATATGTTTAGTAAGATGATTTTACCACTGCAGGTTCGAGTGTGCAACGGATGAGTTTTGGGTGTCTGAGTCAAGAAGAAGTGGGGAGTCCCCCTTTCCTCGAATCGGTTACGCTTG
>JANLFS010000205.1 GCA_024655925.1 Bacillota bacterium
ACCCGTCTGGTCAATGATTGGTAGGAAATTGGAAGCGTATATCGAAAGGCGAGAGATCAAGTTCTGATCGCTTGATATCTCCAGCCAGTAAGTGTAGAATACTGGAGTCAGTGAGTTTTGACTGCTCTAATGCAGTGATTCTGGGGAGCTGCGAGCGGAGGGTCAAGGGAGGAGATCGCTTGAAGAAATACCAGATAGAACAGCTGCGGAACCTCGCCATTGTGTCCCACGGTGGAGCCGGCAAGACCACTCTCACCGAGGCCATGCTCTTCCTCAGTGGGGCGGTCGACCGGTTCGGGAAGGTAGACGAGGGCACCTCCACAACTGACTATGACCCTGACGAGGTCAAGCGCAAGATCTCCATCAACGCCGCGGTCGCTCCGGTTGAATGGAACGGCTGCAGGGTCAACATAGTGGACACCCCGGGCTACTCCGATTTCATCGGTGAGGTCGTTGGGGCGTTGCGCGTGGTCGAATCCGCCGTGGTGCTCGCGGACGCTGTCGGAGGGGTCGAAGTCGGAACGGAGAACGTCTGGCGGTTCGCGGAAGAGCGGAAGCTCCCGAGGATCGGAATCGTCAGCCGTATGGATTGGGAGAACGCCGATTTCGACCGGGTTGTGGAATCGATGCGAGCGGCGTTCGGGAATAATGTGGTTCCAGCGCAGCTTCCGATAGGCCAGGGTGACAAGTTTCGCGGGGTCGTCGACCTTATCAAGATGAAGGCCTACACATGGTCGGACGCCACCGGCAAGAGTATGACTGAGGCTGAGATCCCTTCGGACCTCGTGGACTCAGCATCAGAGCACCGCGACAAACTCCTTGAGTACGCCGCTGAGACCGACGAGGAACTGCTCATGAAGTACCTCGAGGGTAAGCCTTTGACTCAGGAGGAGTTCGAGGCGGGCCTCGCCGCCGGGGTCGCATCGGGATCGGTTATCCCAGTCTTCTGCGTCTCCGCGCTCAAGCTCATCGGTGTGCAGCCCGTTCTCGATGCCATCGTCTCCCTGTGCCCGTCGCCCATTGCTGCCGGGGCCGTGGAAGGTGTGAACCCTGTGACGGGCGATCGCGTGGAGCGGAAGTCCGAAGAGGGCGAACCCATGAGTGCTCTGGTGTTCAAGACCATGGCGGACCCTTACGTAGGCAAGATCACGCTCTTCCGGGTCTATTCCGGGGTGGTCCGGTCCGACACCCAGGTCTACAATGCGAGCAAGGAAAAGGGCGAGCGGTTCGGGCAAGTGTTCCTGGTCAAAGGCAAGCAGCAGATCCCCACAGCCGAGGTCGGCCCCGGGGATATCGCGGCTGTCGCCAAGCTGACTGAAACGACCACAGGCGACACTTTCTGCGACCGCGACAAGCCAGTGGTGTTCGATAGGATCGCTTTTCCCAGCCCTGTGCTGTCCCTTTCTATGAAGCCCAAGGCCAAGGGGGACGAGGACAAGATCGGCTCCGGTATCGCCCGCATCCAGGAGGAGGACCCGACATTAAGGTACACCAAGGAGGTCGAGACCGGCGAGCTTGTTGTCTCAGGAATGGGCGAGGTTCACCTCGAGATCATCGCTGACCGCCTCAAGAGGAAGTTCGGCGTGGACGTGGTCCTCGATACCCCAAAAGTGCCTTACCGTGAGACCATAAAGAGCACGGTCAAGGTAGAGGGCAAGCACAAGAAGCAAACCGGAGGCCGCGGGCAGTACGGCCACGTCTGGCTCGAGATCTCCCCGCTTCCCACGGGCACCGGGTTCGAGTTCGAGGACAAGATTTTCGGAGGCGCAGTCCCGAGGCAGTTCATACCCGCTGTTGAGAAAGGCCTGCGTGAGGCCTTGCCCGAGGGAATACAGGCGGGCTATCCGCTTGTGGATATCAAGTGCTCCCTGTACGATGGGTCTTATCACTCGGTCGACTCCTCAGAAATGGCGTTCAAGATCGCTGCGCAGCTGGCGCTCAAGAAGGGGTGCGCTGAGGCGAACCCGATCATACTCGAGCCCATCCTGAAAGCTGAGGTCGTCGTGCCCGAGGAGTACATGGGCGATGTTATCGGTGACTTCAACAAGAAGCGCGGCCGGATACTGGGCATGGAGTCTCAGGGCAAGTACCAGGTGGTCCGGGCGCTCGTTCCCATGGCCGAGATGTTCAAGTACTCGATAGATCTCCGTTCCATGACCGGTGGACGCGGGTCGTTCACCACCGAATTCGACCACTACGAGGAGGCGCCGGCCGGCATAGCCGCGCGCATCATCGAGCAGGCCAAGAAGGACAGAGAAAAGGAGTAGGCCGGCGAGTGGCAAGCAGCACTTCCGCAAGGCATGAGAGCTAACTGGAGTGGAGATGTTGGCGGCGATGA
>JANLFS010000206.1:0-1065 GCA_024655925.1 Bacillota bacterium
ACGTCAAACACGGCACCATGTTTGAGAGCGCAAATCAGGCGTACCACTACGCCGCTTTCGGATCCTTCGAGTCCTTCAGGATCGGCAAGAGCAGTTTCTCGGTAGTAGTGGTAGCCGGCCAGAACGAGATGGAGCCGCGGAGCCCCTCTCGCGAATCAGTCTTGCTCAGGGCAGCCGCCAAGCTGCTCGTTCCCGGTGGAGTCATGGTGGCACACATCCGGACTTGGCTGCCAGACGACGCCCTCGATGTGCTCGAGCGGCAGTTCAGCGATGTGAGCATCTGGGCCAGCGCCCGTCCATCGGCGAGATCACGGATTGTCCTCGGCGTGAGGAAACCCGCTTCGAGCAAAGACCCAATGGCCAGGGATCGCATGGTCCTGATGGATGCCGCTCCGTCACTCCCTCCGGGCGATGGAAAGCCCACCTACAAGGTACCGGGCGGAACGATGGAGGTTGCGACGTTCATCGGGGACGCCATTTCGGACTGCCAAGCCGAGCGCTACCTCACCATGTCCAGCGCCTACGAGGCGCTGGACAAGCGGTGTCAAAAGTGGAGGGCCGTTGAGTCCCGGATTGGCAGGCCGCCCTGTGAGCTGCACAAGGGCCACATAGCGATGTTGCTTGTGGCTGGCCAACTCGACGGCGCAATTGGCGAAGGACCGGACGCGCATGTGGTGCTCGGCTCAGTCAAACGAGCTGAGAGAATCGAGGATGTCACGGAAGAAGGGGAAGAGGAATCCGGCGAAAGCGCGGTCATTTCGGAAAGCCGGGTCCTCACCTTCGACTCGACGGTGAAGATACTCACGAAGCAAGGCGAGATGATCACGTTCGGGGAGGGTGAGGGAACTGATACGCCTGCTCTGTAACGATCCAGAGACGAATGAGCTCGCGGCGGTCCACGCTTCGACGGCAGTGCTGTCTGGGCCGCCGACACGGCAAAACGGATCCTGGGGGCCTTTCTGCAAGATCACAATGCCGTTGGTCGATGTGCTGGCCCCAAGGACTAAGGTGGCCACCGCTATAAGGGCTCTGACCAAGGGTAGGCGAGTCACCTCGATCTGGGCG
>JANLFS010000206.1:1075-2274 GCA_024655925.1 Bacillota bacterium
ATCGAGGTGACTGTTCGCGGCAGCCGCGAGTTCTGCCCCGTGACGATGCCACTCGGTTCGCGCGTGCTCGCCAGGCATTGGGTGGACAGGAACGTGTGCCACCTGGTCATCGGAACACCGCGGATACTGAACGGCATCGTCTGGCCAGGCGACGATGAAGACGAGATCCTCTATCGGCTGATCCGGGAAAGATGTAACACACCGTTCCTTAAAGAATGGCTTTCCTTCGTCAGAAAGAGCGGTCTCTGCAAGTCCTACTACGTCCTCGGCAATCAGCGGTTCCGCGTGGTGGAACCGCGGTTTGAGCACATGGGAAAGCCCTTCGCTCTCTGGATCTGTGACGGGCTTAAGAAGGGACAGATCGCCATCCCGGGCGCTGCTCCGGGGCCGTCCCGGCTCGACCGTAGAGGGGAGCTGGAGGACTATCTCAAGAGCTTCGCGCCCGACTTGGCAAGGAAGATACAGGCCATTTGCGCCCCGTTGCACACGGCTTCTGATCAGAACGACCCCAAAACGGAGGAGCTTCTGCGGAAACCGTTCCCTGCCCAGGCGGCCGTCGCCCAGGGTTTGGCCAAGAGTCTGGCGTCTCGCCACATGGCTTTTCTAGTTGGCGAGATGGGGACGGGAAAGACACTGATATCCTTGCTAGTGGCCCATCTCATGCTCGGCGACAACTACCGGGTGCTCGTGATGTGTCCTGCCCACCTTGTCGGCAAGTGGCAGAGAGAAATCGCGAACACCATACCCGGGGCGAAACCCCGGATACTTAAGAGCTGGCGCGAGGCCGCCTCAATACTGACGCGGGGCAAGCCTGCTGGGAGGCTCTTCTACATTGTCTCCAAGGAGACTGCCAAGCTCGGATATGTGCTGCGGCCGGCCGTGCTGGAGCGCCATGGGGGCTTATTTTGCCCCAGCTGCGGCGAGCCGCTTGGGAGTGCTCGCAAGACGCGGTTCGAGCCCTTCACCAAGGATGATTTCAAGAACCGGAACAGCCGCAATTCCTTCTGTGGGGAATGTGGAAACGCGCTGTGGACCGCCGACGCAAAGGGCCCGCGGAAGATTCCGGCGGCCGACTTCATTAAGAAGAGGCTCCCCAAGGGGTACTTCGACCTATTGATCGCGGACGAGATGCAGGACTACAAGGGGCGGACTGCCCAGGGAATAGCCTTCAGCACTCTGGTGAGAAAGGCGAAGAAAGC
>JANLFS010000207.1 GCA_024655925.1 Bacillota bacterium
CTACAAAAGGCACGCCGTCAGAAGGTTACCCTTCCTCCGACCTGTTGTGGGCGTATGGTTTCAGGTTCTCTTTCACTCCCCTCACCGGGGTTCTTTTCACCTTTCCCTCACGGTACTCGTTCACTATCGGTCACTGATTTATATTTAGCCTTGGATGATGGTCCACCCAGCTTCCCACAGGATTAGCGTGCCCCGTGGTACTCAGGGCCAAGACCAGAACCTCCGCTTGCGCCTACCGGGCTCTCACCGTCTCTGGCCGGCCTTCCCAGAACCGTTCGACTTCGCTTCCGTCCCTTCCGTCTTGCCCTCCAACCCCAACTGGCAAGCCAGTCGGTTTGGGCTCCTTCCCTTTCGCTCGCCACTACTCGGGAAATCCTCTCTTCTCCTCCGGGTACTCAGATGTTTCACTTCCCCGGGTTCCCCTCGCCAGACTATCTCTTCATCCGGCGATGCGTGGGCATGCCCCCACGCGGGTTTCCCCATTCGGATACCTCCGGCTCTCCGGGTGCACACCCCTCACCAGAGCTTTTCGCAGTGTACCGCGTCCTTCATCGGCGTTTGGCGCCAAGGCATCCACCGTGTGCTCTTAGTAGCTTATCCACACTGTGATGCGGAGAAATTGATGTTCTCGCGTTACTTCTCGTATGCACTTGTTAAGTTGCCCCAGACTGTCGCCCGGCCACTGCCCGCAAGCCCCCTTGCGACCACTCGCCGACCGTCACCCCATGGAGACGAGGGGACTCGAACCCCTGACCTCTGCCTTGCAAAGGCATCGCTCTCCCCGCTGAGCTACGTCCCCCGCACCTGCTGTGGGTCTGACCCGACTCGAACAGGTGACCTCTCGCTTATCAGGCGAGTGCTCTAACCAGCTGAGCTACAGACCCCTCCGCCTTAACCCCAGCTCAGTGACAGAAAACACCCCGAGCGCTCCCTCTCGGCGCCAGAGCGCTCGCGCGCCCCGCACCCTTCATCTTAGAAAGGAGGTGATCCAGCCGCACCTTCCGGTACAGCTACCTTGTTACGACTTCGTCCCAGTCACCAGCCCTGCCCTAGGCGGCTGCCCCCTCGCGGTTAGCCCACCGACTTCAGGCATGACCAGCTCCCATGACGTGACGGGCGGTGTGTACAAGGCCCGGGAACGTATTCAACGCGCCATGGCTGATGCGCGTTTACTAGCAACTCCGACTTCATGCAGGCGGGTTGCAGCCTGCAATCCGAACTACGACCGGCTTTCCTGGATTGGCTCCCCTTCGCAGGTTGGCTACCCTCTGGACCGGCCATTGTAGCGTGTGTGTAGCCCTGGACATCAAGGCCATGCTGACTTGACGTCATCCCCACCTTCCTCCCGCTTCCTACGGGCAGTCCCGTTAGATACCTGTAACTAACGGCAAGGGTTGCGCTCGTTACCGGACTTAACCGAACATCTCACGACACGAGCTGACGACAGCCATGCAGCACCTGTGCTGGCTCCCGAAGGTCGGTCCGCTTTCGCTTCCCTACCACCAGCATGTCAAGCCCAGGTAAGGTTCTTCGTGTAGCCTCGAATTAAACCACACGCTCCGCTGCTTGTGCGGGCCCCCGTCAATTCCTTTGAGTTTTAACCTTGCGGCCGTACTCCCCAGGTGGCGGACTTATCACGTTCGCTTCGGCACTGCAGGGGATTCAACCCGCAACACCTAGTCCGCATCGTTTACAGCATGGACTACCGGGGTTTCTAATCCCGTTCGCTCCCCATGCTTTCGCGTCTGAGCGTCAGGCCAGGCCCAGTGTGCCGCCTTCGCCACTGGTGTTCCTCCGGATCTCTACGCATTTCACCACTACACCCGGAATTCCACACACCTCTACCTGCCTCTAGCAGCTCAGTCTCGTCCGTCCTCTCCCGGTTGAGCCGGGAGCTTTCACACACGACTTGCGCCGCCGCCTGCACGCGCTTTACACCCAGTAAATCCGGATAACGCTCGCCTCCTACGTTTTACCGCGGCTGCTGGCACGTAGTTAGCCGAGACTTCTTCGAAGGGTACCGTCCTCCCTCTTCCCCTCCAAAAGCGGTTTACAACCCGAAGGCCGTCCTCCCGCACGCGGCGTTGCTGCCTCAGACTTCCGTCCATTGGGCAATATCCCTTACTGCTGCCTCCCGTAGGAGTCTGGACCGTCTCTCAGTTCCAGTGTGGGGGGTCACCCTCTCAGGCCCCCTACCCGTCCTCGCCTTGGTAGGCCTTTACCCTACCAACTAGCTGATGGGCCACAGCCCCCTCCTTCAGC
>JANLFS010000208.1 GCA_024655925.1 Bacillota bacterium
ATCCTGGCAGGGAGAAAGCGGGTGTCGCCGTGGTGTCTCGCGTCAGGGGGACGCTGGCAAAACTGGTTGTGCCAGCTTCTGGGTGCGCCGAGCGCGTCAGGGAGCTCGCTTGCCACCATGGGGCATCGGTGATCGTGATCGGGAACAGGACAGGCGCTCGGGAGATGGCCGCTCAGCTCGCTGACATGAGTGTTGTCCAGGTCGAAGAGGACAGGTCGTCCATGGAAGCACGTGCGCGATACCTGCACGACCACCCCGGCCGTGGGCTCGCAAGGCTTCTGCCCTTGGGGCTCAGGACTCCTGACGGCCCATATGATGACTATGTTGCGGAGATACTTGCAGCAAGATACTTCGAGACCCGGGAATCGGCAGGAATCAAGGGTGACACGAAGAATAAACATAAGCGGTAGGTTTTTGTCGGAGGGAGGTGAGCGTCTGGTGCGCTGCGCCATTGGGGTTTCGCTGGCCCGGTGCCTGTTGATCCTCATGGTGCTCCTGATGTGCGCGCCTCCGGCGCAGGCTTCGTTAGTCCCGCCAGACGACTGGAGGTACCGGGCCATGGCCGAACTTGCGCAGGACGGCCTGTTGGACCCGGAGGACGCGGCACTGTTCGCCTCCGGATCCCTTCTCTCCACCGAGAGGCTCTCCCAGAGTTTCGAGAGGCTCATCTCGAGGCTTGAAGGAGCGGGCGGCAAAGCCGGGACCGGTGGGCCGCTGACCCTTTCGGAGGACCTGATGTCAGCCAGTGACCGCCTTACGTCCAGGCAGGCCCTTCTTATCGCGGACCTGCTCACGGAGTTTGGGTCATCCCTGGTTGCACGCAGTGCCGGACTCACCCTTGGGCCGCTTACCCTATCTGGTACCGACCCGGCGGTCCTGTCTGCCGGTCGGCCGCATGTGGCCGACTACGCTTCCCTTGGGTCGCTCAGGCTGCAGGAAGTGCCCCGGACCGGGAAGAGAACCCTTTTGACCCTGCCCGGCAATGAAGGCGTACGGGCTCTGGAGGGTTTGCTGGGCCGCACTGTCTCGACGAGCGATGCCGGCGGGACTTCAGCTGCCCAGGTTGAGATGGGAGTAATGAGTCCTTTGGGCCCACTTGCCGTGGAGCTCACCAGCCTGGCCGCCGCGAGGCCGAAGGAGGATCTTAAGGTGGAGGAGGGGCGGCCGGATGCCGGATTCGACCTGGCTACCAGCGTCCGGCTGTCTGAGATTCTCAAGGTGAGTGCGGAGTTCTTCAAGGGCGACCAGACATCGCCGGCGTCGATCTCCACATCCTTTGGGGTGCAGATCGGTGATAAGGAAGGTCCCGGGGTGACCGTCGGCCGGAAGGTAACAGATCTCACCACTCCCGAATCAGGTTCAAGTCAGAGGGAGACTATCACCTCACTCGACCTGAAGTACGCACTTCCTGATGTGGTCTCTGCGCCCTTCGCGTCCGACTTCATTACTGTGAGCGCAGGGTACGAACTGTATGGCCGGGAAGGGTCGCCCACTACTAGCAGGAGTTATCAGGCTACCACGGTTTTGGGAATCGACTATAAGCTTTTGTTGGGTGATTCTGCCTTTTTGCAGGCAGGGTACAGATACGAGAAGATCAGAGACCTTATAGCCTCTGGCGCTGTCTGGACCAAAGCAGGACTCTACGATGACAAGGGCTTTCTGGCCTGGTCCGCCCGGGACCTTCTGAAACTCGAGAGCTCTGACGCCACTCGCATGGTGGCATCAATTGACCTTGGGTATAGGTTGTTGGGTGACTCATCGGTGACCGTCGGCTACAAGCTCATCGATTTTGCGGACGTGGGAGTGCTCGATCTCACCAGGAACATGGCCACCGCTGAGGTTACGATCAAGTTCTAGGGCGCGTGAACCCGGGCCACGTCCGACAAGGAGGCAGCCTTCTCAATGAGAGTTTCTATGGTTCGAACTGCATTCCTCGCAGCCTTGGTGCTGACCCTGACCCTTTCTGCAGGCTTCGGGCATGCCCAAGCCCCGAGTCCGGTGGAGAGGCTCGTGGCAATGGAGAACATGCTTTTTGGACAGGCACAGCAAGGGTTCATTGTGGGCAGGCTCGAGTCAATTGAGCGCCTCCTCTTCGGAGAGCTTGGAACTGGCACGCTCCCTGAGCGCCTGAACGCCTGTTGGTCATTTGTCCAAGGTGATAGGGCTGGCGGCATGAACGTCAAGTTCCGGCTGAAAGCGGTTCAGTGGAGCATCTACGGGGAAATCACGGAGGGTCCCATAGCCACCGCGCTTGCCCAGGT
>JANLFS010000209.1 GCA_024655925.1 Bacillota bacterium
TCTTCTTTCCCCCCTTCTTCCCCTTCCCGCACCCTACTCTAAGATTACACCGCCGCGCTACGGAGATCCTGAGGGACTACAAGACGTACGACTCCCTCCATTCCTCCAGGGAAGGCATGAACTCGCGACATGTGGGCCGGTTCATCGACAAGCTGATGCGCGTGAGCCGGGGCAAAGAGGTTTGGGTGATCCTCGGCAGCTACCGGCCCCACAGATCCATAGCCGCTGAGTACGAGCGCACTGAGACATGGCCGCGCGAAAACCCCGCCCGATTTCGCACCAGCCAGCAGGAATTCCGAGATATGGGTAGAACTCATTTATAAGTAACGTTAACTAACTATACACGCTCTCCAACACGGAGGTGCTTCTTCACGTGGCTCGGGCTGGAACAAACCAGCGGTCAGCTGTTCCATCTCTCCTCAAGGAAATAAACAGGGCTCTCATACTCAACGCTCTCAGGCAGCGCCAACAGGCCTCCCGGGCTGAGTTGGCCAAAGACCTTCGAATAAGTAAGCCGACTGTGTCGGCCATAGTAAACGAGTTGCTTGAGAGAGGGTTCGTTATAGAGTCTCAACAGGAGGAACTCACGGGAGCGCTGGGTAGGCGCCCTCTGATGCTCAGCATCAACCGAGATGTCGGCGGGATCATCGCGGTCAAGCTAGGGGTCACTTTTGTCAAGGCCGCCGTGTTTGACCTCAACCAGACCATGCTGTCGCGTTCCATGAAACTCATCGGGCCTCCGAATCCGGATGAGAAGCCAGCTGCGTTCTTCGTACGGGTGGTGAGAAGCGTTGTTGACGATGTGGTTAATGCTGCAGGCTTTTCCCGATTTCCCGGGTTAGGTATCGGGATCGAAGGTGTGGTGGACACAGCTACCGGTGTGCTGACGTCGTCCCCCTATCACCCGTACTGGAACGGGATTGACGTCCGGCGATTGCTCGAAGAGGAGTTTCATGTGCCGGTGTTTGTGGACAACGGCGTCAACGTGGCAGCAATTGGTGAGGGCTATGCTGTCAGAGGCGAGTCTCGAAACCTAGTGACTCTGAATATCACCGATACCGTTACTGCCGGGCTTCTGATCAAGGGAGAACCCTACAGAGGTAGAGCCAACAATGTTGGCGATATCGGCCATGTCATGGTTACAGAGAAGCCAATACCCTGCATTTGCGGGCGAACCGGATGCTTCGCAGCTATGGCGTCGGAACAGGCCGTACGTAGACTTGCCAGGGAAGCGCTGGAAAGGGGGGAAAGCTTACTCGGAAGTGAAGCCACTGTGCCTGCCGTTCTCGCTGCATCTGCTCAGGGCTGCGGGGCAGCCCAGGCCATCCTGAGGGAGGTCGGCCAGTATCTGGGTTATGGCATTGCGGCTGTAGCAAGCTTGCTCAATCCAGATGTCATTGTCCTCGATGGCCGGATAGTAAGGGAGTCCCGTCTTGTGTACGACTCTGCGATGGAGTCCTATCGGGGCCGGATATCGCCTGGTTTCGCCGATGGGACATCGGTCGTCTTGTCATCCCTCAAAGGGGATGCTTCATTGGTGGGTGCATGCATCCTGGTGCTGGAGCACATATTTGCCCCGCCAGTGCTCAAGCCCTCGGAGTCGGAGGCCGTCGACATGCTTGGCTAGAGGATTCATCTGAGGGTACAGTACGTTGGCTCACACTCAAGTCCGGGGCGTCGCGCAGGCCTATACCACAATTGGGGGTGTATTCTGTGAGAACTACTTCGCGTGGATTTCGCATGTTCACCCTGGTGTTCGCGGTTGCCGCACTTCTGGCGCTGAGTACTTCAGCTGCCCAGAGTGCGGCCAAGGTCGTGACCTGGAAGTTGGGTATGAACGCTGCTGTCACCTCGCTTGAGGTACAAGCTGCAAACAAGTTCGCTGAGCTAGTTCGGGAGAAGTCCGGCGGCGCAATGGTCGTTCAAGTCTTCCCTGCAGGCCAGTTAGGAGACTCCATAGCCCAAATAGAGAACGTGATCGTAGGCGCACAGGAGATGTACGCCAACTCTGCAAGCTGGAATTCGCAGTTCGTGAAGGATTTCAACGTCTTGACCATGCCTTTCCTAGTCCGCGACCTAAATCATCTGACGGTGTTCATGTCAAGCCCCATCTACGCCAAATGGTGTCAAGAGTACATCGACAAGCATGGCATCAGAATTCTGGCCGACAACTGGATG
>JANLFS010000210.1 GCA_024655925.1 Bacillota bacterium
CCCTCTTGCCCACTAGCATAGGGACTATAAGGATGGAGCGTGTGACTTCAGGGTCGTCTCCAATAGTGCGTGCACCTTCTATGACTTCATTCTCCGGCCTGTTTATCATCAAGGGGGTACCCGTTCTTATGACCCGGCTCGTGAGGCCATCGTCCAGCCGGTACCGGCCAACCTGGTACCGCTTTCCCTTGTCCATCAGGAACACAATTTCCACCTCGAACGAATCCGCGTGGTACAATGCGACAAAGAAGGCGTCAAGAGGAAGGACACGCTCCACCTCGCGGTAGATCTTCTCAAAAAGCCGCTCGGGTTCCAGAACCGCTGAGAGGCTGCGGGAGATCTCGTTCAGGGTCGACAGGTAGTCTGCGCGGCGCCTCGCCTCGTCCAGGAGCCTGGCGTTGGCCACAACCACACTCACCTGCTTGCCCAAGGCCTCGAGCAGTCTTCTGTCCTCATCCGTATACACGGTGCCCTCCTCTGTGTCGGCAAAAGCCAGCGCACCTATGAGTTCCTTGCCGGCAAAAAGTGGAGTCGCGAGGACAGCCGCGAAACCGTGATCGGCCATGTCCCTGATGGTGTGGGGATCAGTCGAGGAATCCGGCATGGTCACAGTCTCTCTGCGTTTCAGGGCAAGACCCAGGCATCCGTCCGCTGGGGCCAGTGTCCTGCCCAGCATGCCCGGCGGGAGGTTCTTCGCCGCTTCAATGACGAACTTCCCCTGCCTGTTCTTGAGGACAACCGCGCCCGCGTGCGCGTCGAGCACCTCAAGCCCCGCCTGCAGAACTAGCTCGAGGGTGGCGTGGATCCCGAGCCCGGTGTTTATCTCCCTGTTCACCCTGGCCAGGACATGCTCCCACCTAGCGTATCGTTCACACTCGGCCCTCTCAGTGAGTGCCGACGCCGCAAATGAGCGAAAGACCTGGGCAAGTATGTTGAGGCCCGACCCGGACAGGACGATCACAGCGCACCTGAACACCAGAACCCACCTGGTTCCTGAGGACGCTCCAAGAGCAACGAAACCGTAGGAGGCAGCTGCGAGGGCACCGAGCCCGGCGCAGGGAACCAAGCCATCACCCAGGGAGTAAGCTATCAGCTCAACGAAGTAGAGTGGGAAGGCATGACTTTCAATGCCGCCTGTGAGGTGTACTGCTGCCGAGATTATGACGATATCAGCCATCGACGCCATGGTGTTGGCGACACGCTGCCCGTAGAATTGGCTCGCTCGCTCAAACACGTAGACGAGGAGGCCAGCAGGGACAAACGTAACGAAGATTGCGGGGCTCAATGCAAACTCCCGCAACACAAAACAGATCCCCGCCACTATCACGATTCCCCGGAGGACCATAGCGCCTGGCTTCGTGAGACGGGCAACCTCGCCTTGGTCATCCTGGACCGTGTCCTGTTTACTCAAACCCGACATCGCGCACCACCAACCACCGAGACGGGAAATGTATCCAGAAGGTGAACCCGCCACCCGCTAGGCCTGAACCTCCCCCGCCCTTCTAAGCGCTGACGCCGTAAGCAGAGGTCCAACGATCTCGAACAGAAGGACACCAGGAACCACAAGAGATGTAATGAGGGAACGCTGCTCGGGTAGTGCGGCACCCGCGGCTACTGTCAACCCGACTGCGAGCCCCGCCTGGGGCAGGAGGGACACGCCCAGGTATCTCGAGACTTCAGGGCCAGCGTTGAGAAGCCTTGCAGATATGGAGACCCCCAAGAGCTTGCCCAACGCCCTAGAGATCACGTACCCCACAAACAGAGTACCTGCTTCGAACAGCGCGTCGAATGCAAAGCCGACGCCTGCGAGGCAGAACAGGATGACATAGACTGGCGGCGCGAACCTGTCCACCGTCGCGAATAGCTTGCGGCTGCCTATGACCAAGTTCGATACGGTTGCTCCCACGACCAAGCACGTTATCAAAGGCGATACGTGCATCCGCCCGGCTACCCCAGACGCAAGAAGCACGGCACCCAATACGATCACGAGCAGCTCGTCCCCGCCCCTGGCGTACTTGACCGCGTACCCCAGGGCTATCCCCACCACCACACCGACCACCGCGGAGCCCACGACCTCCCACAGAGATGCTCCTACCGCACCCACCACCGACCCGGAGAGTGCAACCTCGGGAATGGCCCGCGCGATGGCGA
>JANLFS010000211.1 GCA_024655925.1 Bacillota bacterium
CATGCTATTCCGGGCGGGGGGGTTCCACCGGCCCTTTCCCTTTCTGAAAGCGGAAGCGCAAACTTTGGGGGTGACATGCTATCGGTAGGGATCTGTTCGTTAACGAGGGTATCAGAGCCAGGGAAGTCCGGGTGATAGACGAGAAAGGGGATCAACTGGGCATACTCCCATTACGGGAAGCCCTTCGGGTCGCCGTCGAGAAGAACCTGGACCTCGTGGAGGTTGCACCAACTGCTAGGCCGCCCGTCTGCCGAATCATGGATTTCGGCAGATTCAAGTACGAACAGAGCAAGCGGGAGCGCGAAGCCAGGAAGAAGCAGCACATAGTGAGCATCAAGGAAGTCCGCATGACGCCCAAGATCGAAGAGCACGACTTCGATGTCAAGATGAAGAATGCGGAGAAATTCCTCAAAGAAGGCGACAAGGTGAAAGTCACCGTCAGGTTCAGGGGGCGTGAGATAGTCCACGCGGACATCGCGAGACGACTCATGACGGAACTCGCCTCCAACCTGGCGGCGGTGGGGGCGATCGAGCGGGAGCCTAGAGTCGAAGGGCGCAACATGATTATGATCCTCACCCCGAAACAAGACTAGCACCTCCGCTTGGATAGACAGCGAGGAGGACATGGCAATGCCGAAAATGAAGAGCCATCGGGGAGCCGGAAAAAGATTCAGGGTTACAAGCACCGGTATCATTGTGAAGAACAAAGCTGGCAGAAGGCACATTCTTGAGAAGAAGACTCCAAAACGTAAGAGGAACATGCGCAGGCCAGAAGCACTCGCGGCGGGTGACCAGAAGGTCGTCGCCCGCATGATCCCTTATAAGTAGAACGGTTCTTCTCACCAGATTCCAGGGGGAGTGGGATACACATGGCAAGGGTGAAGAGCGGACCAATCACCAAGCGCAGGCATCGCAGGACACTCAAGCTTGTCAAGGGCTTCACTGGGGCGAAAAGCAAGATATGGAGACGCGCAAACGAAGCAGTTATCCATTCTCTTAGTTACTCCTATATGCACAGGCGAACCAGGAAGCGGGATTTCCGTAAGCTTTGGATCGCGCGGATCAATGCGGCTGCCAGGCTCAACGGTATGTCCTACAGTCGCTTGATTAGCGGGCTCAAAAAGGCTGGCGTGGAGATTAACCGAAAGGTTCTGGCGGACCTCGCGGTTGCTGACGCAAGTGCTTTTGGCGAGCTTGTGGCGGTCGCCCGTGCCCAGGAGGGGCTGAACTAAGCAATGAATGTGATCGCGAGTGCGCGAAACGCCGCCGCTCGCGAGTACCGCCTAGTCGCCCAAAAAGGCGTCTCGGGGAAAGTGGCCCTGGAAGGGGCGCGGCTGGTTCGTGACGCGATTGAGGCCCGGGTGCAGATCCTGGGCCTCTATCTCACCGAGTCCTTTGCGAGATCCGCCGCAGGCGGGGAGATTCTCTCGCTCGCCCGCGCTGCGGGCATGGGTGCGACCTTGATAACTGAACGTGTGGCCGACAGCATGACCCAGACCAAGACGCCGCAGGGGGTCTTCGCGGTCGCACGGTGGGCCCCCCTTTCTGAGCAGGACCTCCTTCGGCTGCAGTTCCACACGCTGGTGGCTCTTGACGGCGTCGGCGATCCAGGGAACGTTGGCACCATAATCCGCACGTCGGCCGCACTCGGCGTCGGAGGTGTCGTCCTGGGGCCGGGGTGCGCGTCACCCTCCAACCCCAAAGTGGTGAGGGCGTCCATGGGGGCCATGTTCAGGATTCCCGTTTCCGAACTCCGGGACCTCAGCGGGTTCCTTGCGAGAGTCCGTAGACTGGGCATGGCAGTGGTTGTCTCGGACCCGGAGTCCGGAGTGCCACCTGACCAGATCCAGTTCGGGGAGCGAGCGGTGCTGGTCATCGGGGCTGAAGCCAGGGGAGTCTCAGACCCGGTGGCCCACCTGGCCACCGCGCAGGTGAGAATCCCCATGGCGCACGATGTGGAGTCCCTGAACGCTGGAGCCGCCGCGGCCATACTGATCTACGAGGCGGTCCGCAATATTGGCGCACATTAGCGCAGCACTTCCGCGAGGCATGAGAGCTAACTGGAGTGGAGATGTTGGGGGCGATGA
>JANLFS010000212.1 GCA_024655925.1 Bacillota bacterium
CTAACGTGTCGAGTTCCCATTCAGACCCGATATATCCCATGCATGCGACTCCAGTCGCCCCGACGGCCGCAGCGTACTCCGCGGAGTACAGCAACCGCATCTCTCCCGGCATCTCCCGCGTGGATGCCTGCACGTCGAGACGCAGGTAGACTCTTGTCCCAGAGAGGAGTCCACGATAGCGTTTGGCGATCCCCGGGCTCGTCAGAATACCGTCTGCACCTGCCGCGATTGCCTGCGTTATCACTCGTCCCGGGTCTTCGAGGCCCACAACCGGGCCCATCTCCAAAGCGTGATCCATCGCCACTATCAGCCGCGGGCGGGTTTGATCCGTCATTTGCACACCTCAGCTTAAGAGTGTTCCACCTGTCATGTTGATCCTTACCTCGAACCCTTTGTCGGGCGCAAGGCTGCGAGGGCTACGGCGAGGACGATGATTGCCCCCTTGGATATGTCCTGCCAGTAGTAGGAGACTCTGAGCAGTGTCAGTCCGTTGTTCATCACTCCGATGATCAGCACGCCGACAAAGGTACCCAGGATGTTCGGACGGCCATCCCGGAATATGGTCTGACCCAGGAATGCGGCGGCTATCGCGTCCAGGAAGAATCCTGCCGCGGCAGTAGGCTGCCCGGATCCCAACCGGGACGCGAGGATGATTCCCGCGATACCAGCCCCCAGACTCGAGAAGAGTAACCCTAGGAGGCGGTACTTGCGCACCGAGATTCCCGACAACCTCGCTGCATTCAAGTTGCCACCGATGGCATACATGTACCTTCCCATTCGTGTCCTCGTCAGGATGAACTCACCCAGGACGACCACGAACGCCATGACGATGATTGGTGTCGGAATGCTGCCCACATAGCCTCGGCCTATGAAGGCAAAGGATTGCGGAAGGTCACCGTAGATGGCCTGACCCTGAGTGTAGAGGAAGGTGACGCCCGTGGCCACGGAGCCTGCAGCCAAGGTGGAGATGAATGAGGATATGCCCACCTGCGTCACTAGAGCTCCGTTTACCATGCCGAACAGAGCGGCAAGCCCAAGTCCTGCGAGCAGAGACAAGGGCACGGGAAACCCTTTGACCAACAGACTCACGGTCACAACACCGACGAGAGAGCCCACCGACCCGATTCCGAGGTCGAAATCCCCCGTGACCATGCAGAACGTGAGCCCTGTCGAGATTATGGCGAGCATTGACACCTGCCGGAGTATGTTGATGATGTTGTTGAACGTCAGAAACACTTGAGTCGTCGCACTGAACACGACAACAAGAGCAACTAAACCTAGAAGCGTCCCATAGCTGCGGACTAGGTTCCTTATGCCGCCCGCATTTGCCCGCCTGTGCCCGCTGCCTGCTGGCGTGGCGCGAGAGATCTCGATCACTCCCGAACACCTCCAAGCGCATACATCAGTACCGTGTCACCCGTGAGGTTCTCTCGGGCGATCTCTTTTACCACACGGCCGTCTCTCATGACATAGACCCTGTCCGACATGGCTATGAGCTCGCGGAGGTCGGAAGATATGACAATCACTCCCGCACCGGCCCGGGCGATCTCAACCATGATCTGGTACACCTCAGTCTTCGCGCCTACATCAATCCCCTGTGTCGGCTCATCGAAGATGAACACCCTGCCGGAGCGGGTCAGCCACTTGCCGATGACAACCTTCTGCTGGTTACCCCCGCTGAGCGTGGCAACATCGTCTGAGGCTCTCCTGGTCTTGATCCTGAGTCGGTGGATCAGGTTCTCGACCGGAAGGGACTCCCGTCTAGTGCCCACAACCCCGAAGACACTGAAGTCCCGGAGAAAAGGCAGAGTGATATTGGACATCACTGCCTCACCGGATACGAGTCCGTAGTCCCTGCGTTTCTCAGGTATAAGGTAGATACCGGCGTTTATGGCTTCTCTCACAGACTTCGGGCTTATCTGCTTCCCGTCGACGAGAATCCTCCCGGATTCCGCGCGCGCCGCTCCGAAGAGCACCGACGCGAGCTCGCTCCTCCCCGCCCCCCTCAGTCCCCCCAGGCCCCCTATCTCACCATTTCCGTTCGGGCCGGAGAGATAGTGGGC
>JANLFS010000213.1 GCA_024655925.1 Bacillota bacterium
CACGAAGGAGTGGGACCTGCTTGTGGTCAGGAACTCCCAGCTTGTCATAGCGCTCGAAGCCAAGTCCCAGGTGGGCCCGTCCTTCGGTAACAACTTCAACAACAGAACGGAAGAGGCGATGGGGAGTGCCCTCGACCTGTGGACTGCCTTTCGCGAGGGAGTCTTCGGGAACAGTCCTCAACCGTTTCTGGGATACTTCTTTATGCTGGAGGAGTGTTCAGAGTCGCGGTCGCCTATCGCCGTGAGGGAGCCTCACTTCAGGGTTCTGCCAGAGTTCGTGGGCTCTTCCTACGTCAGGCGGTATGAGCTCTTCTGTCGCAAACTTGTGAGGGAGCGGCAGTACAGCGCGGCGGCGTTCATCACGTCGCAGAGCGATACGGGTCTGGAGGGGGAATACAGGGAGCCAGCTTCGGACCTATCAATGCTCAGCTTTGCTCGCGCGCTGGCTGCTCACGCGTCAGCCCATGCCTGAGTACCGGATCGACCAGTCGTGCACTACCCATCGCCTCGTGCTTGCGGACGCCCGAAGGCTCGATTTCCTTCCGGACGAGTCCGTGCACTTGGTCGTGACGTCGCCCCCCTACTGGATCCTGAAGAGGTACAACGAGAATCCGAACCAACTCGGACATATCGAGGAGTACGAAGAGTTTCTCGAGCAACTCTCGCTGGTCTGGAAACACTGCTTTCGCGTCCTCGTGGCTGGCGGCAGGCTCGTCTGCGTGGTGGGCGACGTATGTCTGTCACGTCGAAGGTATGGTAGACATGTAGTCATGCCGTTGCATTCCGACATCGCGGTCGCCTGTCGCAAGATAGGCTTTGATAACCTCAACCCTATCATCTGGTACAAGATCTCCAACGCCAACTATGAGGTAAAGAACGGCAGCAAGTTTCTCGGGAAGCCCTACGAACCCAATGCGATCATCAAGAGCGACATCGAGTTTATTCTGATGCAGCGCAAGCCGGGCGCCTACAGAAGTCCCACTCCTGAGCAGCGGCGCCTCAGCATGATCAGCAAGTCTGAGTACGAGCAGTGGTTCAGACAACTGTGGGACATCCCGGGTGCCTCTACCCGTGACCATCCTGCTCCGTTCCCCTATGAGTTGGCGTATCGGCTGGTCCGCATGTTCTCCTTTGTCGGAGACACCGTCCTCGACCCCTTCTGCGGAACGGGCACCACAATGATCGCTGCTCTCCGCACGGGGCGTAACAGCATAGGCATAGACATTGACCCCGAGTACTGCAGGCTGGCAGCGCGGCGATTGCGGGCCGAGGCGCATACATTGTTCTCGCGAGCGCAGCTTATCTTCGAGAGGGCACAGCCAGCGGTCGAAGGCGGCGTAGTGGTTCGGGAAGACGCTGAGATGTACAGGGTGTCTCCGCGGAGGCGTGGGGTCGAGCGCAGCCAGTAGGCCTCGTAGCGAGCCTACCGTTGTCCCGGCGCATGGACGAGCGGAATTGCAGTGTTCAGTGGCCTGCGAGTCTTGGATGCCTGAGTACCGTTGCTCACGCTCGGCTGTCGGGCGCGTCCGCCATCCCCGCGTTGATTCTAGCAGTAGGGCACGAGTATTCCGTCTGTCATGCACAATTGGGGTAGCAGCGTGGCAGGGCACGTCCCCGGTCAGTGCGGAGGTGCGGCGAGGGCCCGGCGCAGGATAGGATTGGAACATGGACGAGACGACGTCGAGGCTGATCGAGGCCGCCAGGGCCGTCTGCGGCGAGTTCCGGCTCGGCAAGGACTTTTCTGCCGGGTCGGTTGGTGCGGCCCTGCTGACGGTGGACGGGCACATTTACACCGGCATCTGCATCGACCTTGCCTGTGGCCTCGGCTTCTACGCGCAAGCTGCGACCATTGCCAGAATGCTCGACCACCGGGAGACGTGAAGTCGGTGCCATCGTCGCCGTCCGCAAGGATCGCATCCTGCCACCCCGCGGCCACTGCGGGAGACGAGGTGCAGATTGATCCCCGCAACTGTCACTGCCGCGTCATGCTCGGCGAGGAGCATGCGGTGCCCCTGAGCTGGTCCCGTGCCACTGGCTGACGGCGTGAGACGACGGTGCCTGA
>JANLFS010000214.1:0-1633 GCA_024655925.1 Bacillota bacterium
TCTTGGCGCGCTGGACGCTTTTACCCGGATGCAGAGGGTGCGTCTGATTATTGCCCTTCACCAACTGTGAAATCCACGCGTCCCAGTTCTCTCTTGCCAGCGATTACGACCGCACTGTAGTTGCCCGGTTCAACACCTTCGTCCCGCTCGATGCAATTCAGAAAAGGCCCGTTGCGAAAATCTTGTCGATGTCTTAACAGATTGGTCCTTTCTCGGCTCCAGAATACCTGCAGGTATACATCATCAACATTCGTTTCAAGGTGCCCGCAAATACATATGCGCGTATCATCAGGGTTTGGGTTATCATGGAAGACTATGGGTTCTCCCGCAACATCCCATCCTCGGCAGAGCTTCAAGTCTGATAACTCTATTGTGATCTCAGGCACAAAAAGAGGACAATTGCAGGAGAGTAACGCCAGTACTAGCATTGCAGTAACCAGAGAATATTTCACATGGGTCATCAATCCACTCTCCTTTGCCATTTCCACGGATACAGCTGCACCGTTCTCACAAACTGGGTATAGGATACACCCAAGCTCCCGGACACCTCAACTGCATTTGGAAAACAGTTCGCACCAGCAGATAGACCCGTTTTGAACATGTACGATTGCATGTCGGATC
Organism: Bacillota bacterium; assembly: GCA_024655925.1. Classification (NCBI taxonomy): domain Bacteria; kingdom Bacillati; phylum Bacillota; species Bacillota bacterium. The sequence goes on from JANLFS010000214.1 coordinate 622, forward strand.
TGGGATCGTAAACAGGCACGAGCTCTCCGGTGTCTGAGTCTATGCCCATCTCCCGACTTACACCTGCTTCCAGGCCGAGTTCCGCGATTTCATCTGCCTGGAGCGCGAAGTCCAAGCCCACAGATGGCCCTCGCAGCATGTCATTTGATGAATAGCCCATGGGCAGCAAGAACCCTCCTGCCAAATCTGCGCCGAAAAGCTTAGGAGTTCCAACCTCACCGGCAATGCCAGTACTCCCTGTAAAGCTCAGCTCGCCTGAGCGCCAGTTGAAGACCCATGCCCCTTCCAGTGAGACCTCCGTTCCTACAAAGGTGTTCCACCCACTGCTGATACTGACATATTGCCCAATGCCGCTCGGGACGGTGTGCCACATCACTTGATCAACCAACTCCCCCACGTCCTGAGTCTCTTCCCAGAAGACCATCGGCTCAGCAGTGCGGATCAGAGTGTTCAATGGCTTGTCCCGCTGCCAGATGTAGGGATCATTCGGCTCTTCCTCGAAGAGCCAGTGCCCACTCGGATCCGTATACCGCAGCGGATTCCCCAACACATAGCTGTATCTGTTGAGCGCCTGCGGATTCCCCGGCTCGGGCACGATCGTATCCGCGCTGATGAAGCGGCCCAGCACGGGATCGTAGAAGCGGGCGTGGTAGTCCAGCAGGCCGAAGTCTTCGGACCGCTGCCCGGTGAACGTGAAGTCAGTTGGTAACGTGCCCTCGCTCCAGCGCACCTCGCCATACGGCAGGTAGCGCTGCTCGGCCACTACCCCGCCATCTGCGTCGGTGGTCAGACCGGTGGAGCCGAGATGGTCGGTGTGGATGTAGTATACCACACCCTCGCGGCGCATGGCAATTCGCTGCCCGCCAAAGGCGTAGTACTTGGTCACCTGGACGACGACGGTGCTCGCCTCGGCCCAGTCGCCAACGTTCCCTACGTTGTCCGTGGCCCGCGCACGGAAGGTGTAGAGGCGCCCAACCTCGCCAGAGTACACGGCCTCGGTATCCTCGGTGAG
>JANLFS010000214.1:1643-1944 GCA_024655925.1 Bacillota bacterium
TGAGCCAGGAGGTCCAGACGCCGTTGTCTACGCGATACTGCACGTCGTAACTGGCAACGCCGGAACCCTGGTCGCTGCCACTCCACTCCACGGTGAAAGGCACGATGGAAACGAAAAAGGCCGGGCATCCCGCCCTGGCCTACATGAGCTAAGAACCGCACAGTCTGATGCAGCTACATTGTAGAAAGCTACTGAGGTGCCCAGACAGGATGGGTGTCGGAAAAATTGTTGTTGGTAATCCTCGTCAATTTAGAACCATCGGCCTCTAGCACATATATCTCTTCCGTTCTGCTTTCATGTA
>JANLFS010000215.1 GCA_024655925.1 Bacillota bacterium
ATTGAGGGGGACAGGAATGCGGGGAGAGGTTCATGAACTCGACGATGGCGAAGAATGTGACCTGGAAGAGTCCGGCGATGGGGTTCCTCAGGGCTGGACGTTGGGGGCGGAAGGGGTCCAGGCCATCGAGGGCAGCGAAGAAGATGCGGGGGTGGATAGCCCTGCAGGCAACAGGCTCAGGAAGGAAATGCGAGACCTGCCAGAACCCGATAATGGAAACTCGGCCTCCGATGCTTCGGACGGATCGGTAGAGAAAACTACCCCATTGAACGCCCTCGAGACAGGACGCATCCACCACTACGACTTCCGCCGTGTGATGCTGGAGAACGACCCTCGGGACGAAGGACCCGAGACTTTCACGACCGAGAAAGCAATCACTGACCTGGAGGGAAGGGTTGTCTATCTCGAGGGCCATCTCGCAAGGCCGGACTACGTGGACTACCAAAGGCATGTCATTGTGGATCGCAAGCCGGTTCATCAGGGAGAGGACCTTCAGGACGCATACGAGAAATACCAGCACCAGCTCGACTTCTACCGGCGCGTGTATGAGACGGCAAGAGGTGTGGCACCCATTGTGGTTCTTGACGGATATTCTGTCTAGGAGCCAGGTTACGAACATGGCGCCACGAGACCTCCGTTACTTCGTCGGGCTGGCAATTTACACTTTTCAAGACTTGCTGGCATCCGGGCCAGCCGTTGTGCATCTCGTTGAGTCCTTCCGAAGCCTAGTCCCAATCCCTCGGCTGGAAGTGTGTCGTTTCGGAGCTACGGTGCAGTTGTCAGCCAAGCTGGACATGCGCCGAGTATCCCCAGCAAGGCCTAACCATGTTCTGGTCAGGCTGCCAACCGGGATATTCGCCGCGGATGGCCCGCGGGCGGTACAAGAGTTACTCACTTTCGGCAAGGATGCTTTCGAGCGGCTGGACGCTGCCTATGGCTACGCTGGTGTCAGAGTGACTGCCAGATCGACTGATGCTATCAACCACGTAGTGAATCAGAGCGCCAATTCGGTGCCAGTGGGAGACTTTTTCGACTATAACATCGAGCGCTCCTTCGATCGGCACGTCAAGGGTGCGTTTTGGGCGAACTTCCTCGGGGAGCGGCACGTTGAGGCTCTAGGAGGGCCTGAAGCCGTGGCCAAGCACGCACCCTGTGAGCACATAGAACGCTTGCGAGGGGGAGGGATGCTCCTTGTCTTGAGCTCGAGTCCGCTGGCGGAAGACCAAATGAGAGAGAAGGTCCGATACGCACAGTTGAGTGCGTTTCTCAGGCCAATCACGGAGTGGAAAACGGTCCCCGCCCTTCCTAGTCTAGAGAAAGCTGGGTTGAGCCAGCGCAAGAACTTCAACACCTAACCAACTCTCGCTAAGCAGCTCTTGGCAAGTTCCTTGCACTCTTTCACGTCGCCGCTCGCGCCGTGCCCGTCGCCTCGCTGTTGTCAGACGCAGCGCATCGTCACATGGGGACACCGCAAAGTGGCAACGGTTCGCCTACAGAACGGCACTCACCTGCGTTCGAAGCGTTCCCGCACAGGGCGGGCCTGCAACGCTACCGTCCGGGAGACTTGTCGCCGTAGTTCGGAAGCAATCGGCCAGCTTGGGCCTGCTCGATGGCTGCAGGTGCTTCTCTCACGGTAACCGGCTGCTACACCGGGTATGGTATGGCTGCGCTCACCTCCGATCACGAGAGGCGCGCAGCCCCCAGCGAAGGGTAGGTATGTCGTACCCCATCAGCGCGCCAATCTGGGGCGGAGACTAGCCCCGCAGCCACGGTGGGACGATATGGCCAGGTCCCAATACTGTCCTCACCACTGCCCCAGTTGACGCGGCTGCTTAATCTGAGCATCATCTCGTCTTGCGCAGAGCGTACTGGGCTCACCGTTGGAGAGTCGTGTCCGGTTAGTTCGCGCGCCGGTTTCGCATCGGCTAGGTGTG
>JANLFS010000216.1 GCA_024655925.1 Bacillota bacterium
GCTCAGCCTGTGTCACAGCCTGGAACTTGTCGAGGATCCGGTTCTTGTGGACCGAGGCCCAGATCCAGTCGGAGTCGAGCACGTTCATCTGGGAGAGAGGGATGCCGCCTTTCGGCGCCGGCACGTCCACCCTGACCGAGTAGTTGCCATACTTAGTGAGGATTTGCTGCGCTTCCTTTGTTAACAGATAGTCATAGAAGGCCTTGGCGCCCTCGGGGTTCTTCGCCCCGGCGACGACCGCGGCACACCAGGGGTCGGCGTAGATCGGGCTCGGGAAGACGAACTCGATCGGGTATCCCTCATCCCGAAGCTGGTACACTGCGTCGAAGAACCCGATCCCGAGAGGGTACTCGCCCCTCGCCACGAGGTTCTGGGGGGCGCGGCCGCTCCTTGTGAACTGAGAGATGTTCCGGGAGAGCTTGGCTACGAAATCCCAACCCTCGTCCTCGGTCTTTGACATCTCGAGGATCGTGGTAATCGCTGAGTATGCCGTTCCCGATGTGGCCGGGTGGGGCATTACGATCCGGTCCTTCCACTTCGGATCGAGAAGATCGGCCCAGTTCTTCGGGGGCTCCAGCTTGAGGTTCTTCATTGCCGTGGTATTGTAGAAGAACACCAGGGGGTACATGCCCACTCCAACAAGGTAGTCGCTTCCGGGGAACTTGTAGGCCTCAGCAACTCCCTCGAGGTTCGCGGGCTTGTACCTCTCGATGAGAGGTGGTGTGGACTCCACCGCTTCCTTGAGGTAGAGCGCGCGGACGGAGAGCCAGAAGTCTGCCTGCGGGTTGTTCCGTTCCGCCTTGATGCGGGCGAGAATCTCACCTGACGAGATCACCATGTTGGTGACCCGTATCCCCGTCTTGGCGGTGAAAGGCCTGGCCAGGTCCTGAATCTGCTCGTCCGGGAACGGAGAGTAGACCACGATCTCCCGTGGGGCGCCCATCGCACTTGCGCCCACCAAGGCGAGCAGGGCTGCGGCCAGGACAGCGGATAGGAACCTTCTCATGACAGCCATTCCTTCCTGAGTTGGTTTTGGTACGAAACCCACAATGTTTCTTCGACAGTAAGGCCTGCATTCCTCCCACTACCTCCGTTGGCTGAGGACACAGGGACTACCTTCCATGTTGTCTACTACCATCTTGAGCGGGGGGTAAGGGCACCGCCAAAACGGCTTCTTCAAGCAGTATGGTAGGTCACTGAGCACTGACTAGCTTTGAGACTGTAACCCTGTGAGTCATTCCTGCCTCCCGTTCCTGCTTGGTCGCCCGGATGATTCCGTAGATCACTCCCGGATCGCTTCTGTCCCATGCTATGCCTTGCCCGCGTATGTTGAGCGGGATGATCTCCACGAGTTCGAGCACAGATCCCGCCCTGGGGAGTTTGCACTTGTATACTTCGGCCGGGTCATGACCTGACAGGTACAGGAAACCATCGGGACCCCAAGAACCACCGGAGTTGCTCATGTCTGCGAGTCTGTTAAGGATGCTCTTGGGAAGAACCCAGGCTTCAAGCCACTGCCACCGCTCATCGAACTTCACTAGTGTAGTGCAGACCTTGTATCCATAGGGTGTGCCGTTCGGGCCGTGGGGCCTGTCATAGTTGGCGAACGTGACCCACCAGTATCGGTCGTGCCAATCAACCCAAGTGGCCGATCCCCAGTGTATGCCGAAGCTGTGGCTACCGATGTGTTCCATCGTTTCTGCGTTCCATATCTCAATGGAACTGGTCATTGGCCATTCGCTCCAGTTCGAGTGGGCGCAGTAGATCTTGCCGCCGATGACAACTGCGCTGTCAAGGTGGATGATGGGGCCATCCGATCAAGTCCGATTTCTGGTGTAAAATCCCTCCGGTAGCTGACGGCCGAAATC
>JANLFS010000217.1 GCA_024655925.1 Bacillota bacterium
GCGAGGATGCCGTGCTCAATGCCAACTATCTGCAGGCGCGCCTCAAAGGCATCTATCCACTGCCTCACGATCGCATCTGCATGCACGAGTTCGTCCTTGAAGGGCACCTGCCAGGGGCAGAGGGCATTCGCGCGTTGGATATCGCCAAGCGGTTGATGGACTATGGCATCCACCCGCCTACCAACTACTTCCCGCTCATCGTGCCTGAGGCCCTGATGATCGAACCCACAGAGACGGAGAGCAGAGAAATGTTGGATGCTTTTGTGGAGGCCATGGTCAAGATCGCTGAAGAAGCACGCAGCAACCCTAATGTCCTGCACGAGGCGCCACACGGGACGCCGGTCAGCCGCATGGATGAGGTGCGCGCCGCGCGTCAGCCCGTACTGCGGTGGCGCCTCCAGAGTTGAGGCCCGGTCTGCGAGAGGCCGAGGGTATCACGTTGTGACACTATACGCCGTTTGCCCCCTCGATGGCAGTACTCTCGTGGTTATATCCCAACAGAGGAAAGGAAACAGGAGAATGAATACCGTGACCAGCAATCGTTCCCCCTACGAGATCGCTGTTGCCCAGTTCGACAAAGCGGCCAGCTATCTCGACCTCAAGCCCGGCACGCGGGATATGTTGCGTGCCTGCAAACGCGAACTGTGTGTCCACTTCCCGGTCAGGATGGATGATGGCTCGGTCAGGGTCTTTACCGGCTATCGCGTCCACCACTCCACCACCCGAGGACCTTCGAAGGGTGGCATCCGCTACCACCCCGATGTAACCCTCGATGAGGTGCGTGCCCTGGCCATGTGGATGACCTGGAAGTGCGCCGTGGTTGGCATCCCCTACGGCGGGGCTAAGGGCGGCGTGGTTTGCGATCCCAAACAGATGTCGCTGCGGGAGCTCGAGAACCTCACGCGGCGCTATGCCACCGAAATTGCCGTCCTCATGAGCCCGGAGGGTGATATCCCCGCTCCCGATGTCAACACCAACCCGCAAATCATGGCCTGGATCATGGATACCTATTCCATGCACCGCGGCTACACTACTCCAGCCGTGGTCACGGGCAAGCCTATTGAGATCGGCGGGTCATTGGGGCGCACTGAGGCTACCGGGCGGGGCGTCACGTTCACGGCGCGGGAGGCGTTGAAGGTTAAGGGGATCCCTATCGAAGGGGCGACCGTGGCGGTGCAGGGCTTTGGCAACGTTGGCTCTATCGCTGCATATCTGATGCAGGATAAGGGCTGCAAGATCGTGGCCGCCTCTGACAGTCAGGGCGGCATCTATAATCCCAAAGGGTTCGATGCTCGCGACGTCGTGCGCTTCAAATGTGAGACCGGCACAGTCGTCGGCTATCCGGGCACCGAGAAGGTCAGCAATGAAGAGTTGCTCGAACTGCCCTGCGATGTCCTGATCCCGGCAGCGCTGGAGAATACCATCACGGCCCAGAATGCGTCCAAGATCAAAGCCAGGATTATTGCCGAGGGTGCCAACGGCCCGACATCCCCAGAGGCCGATGAGATCCTGTACGATCGCGACATCTTTGTCGTGCCCGACGTCCTGGCCAACGCTGGTGGGGTGACCGTCTCCTACTTTGAGTGGGTGCAGGGTTTGCAGTTCTTCTTTTGGAGCGAGAAGGAGATCAACGTTCGCTTGCGCGAGATCATGGTCCGCTCCTTTGAAGATGTGCTGCACATCGCCGAGGAGAAAAAGGTCGATATGCGCGTCGCAGCCTACATCAGCGCAGTAAAGAGAATTGCTGACGCGATGCTTGTCCGCAAACACAAGTCTCTTGCACCGACCGTCGAGTCTAAGACTGTTTTAAACAAATAGTTTTCTTCCCTCCTCTTT
>JANLFS010000218.1 GCA_024655925.1 Bacillota bacterium
TTCTTCTTTCCCCCCTTCTTCCCCTTCCCGCACCCTACTCTAAGATTACACCGCCATCGCGCACATATTTGGCTCAATTCACTCATCCTGGCCCATCCGGATGAATAACTTGCAGTAGGCCGCCTGACCCCGGTCCCAACTGCTTAAGCGGAAGAACTCGTTGGGTGCGTGGACACATTCATCGTTGAGTCCAAAGGCGAAGCTGACTGTGTGGACTCCGAGAATGCTGAGAAACGTGTGGCACACAGCGATAGTGCCGCCGGTCCTGATGTAGTAAGGAGGCTTCCCGTAGACATCCTCCAGTACCGCGCGAGCGGCCTCGTTGCCCGGGTGGTTTCTGGGTATGTGGTATGGTTTGGCTGTGCCGGGGAACCGCTTGACTGCCACCTTCACACCTGCCGGCGTGAACCTGGCCACGTGTGCTTCGATGAGATCCATGATCTGATTTGGGTCCTGGTCGGGGACAAGCCGGCAGGTGAGCTTCGCGCTGGCTTTGCAGGGTAGCACGGTCTTGGTGCCTTCGCCCTGGAATCCTCCCCAGATTCCGTTGACATCAAGAGTGGGCCGGGCCCACGCTCGTTCGAGAGTGGTGTAGCCGGGCTCGCCAAATACATCATCGATGCCGAGCTCGCGCTTGAACTTCTCCTCATCGAAAGGCACCATGGCCATCGACGCCCGGTCCTCTGCCGTGAGCGGCACGACGTTGTCGTAAAAGCCGTCGATCGTGATCTTGCCGTCAGGTGATCGCATGGAGTTCAAGATGAGTGCGAGCGCATGTATCGGGTTCTGGATCGCCCCACCATACGTGCCTGAATGAACATCGGACTTAGCTCCTTGCACCTCGATCTGAACACCGCAAAGCCCCTTCCGGCCGACCAGCACTGCGCCCTCGGCTTCGCTGTACTGCCCTCCGTCGGAGCTGAAAACGACATCGCAGGCCAACAGCTCCTTGTGGGCTCTTACGAAATCGGTCAGTTGTGGGCTTCCGATCTCTTCCTGGCCCTCGAACAAGAACTTCACGTTGACCGGGAGCGCACCTTCACCCTTCAGCATCGCCTCTGCCGCCAGGATGGGAATTAGCATATTCCCCTTGTCATCCGATGCTCCTCGGGCGTAGATCCTGTCTCCGACCACGACTGGCTCGAACGGAGGCCTAGACCAGAGGTCGATCGGGTCCGCCGGCTGGGTGTCGAAGTGCCCGTAGATCATTATTGTGGCTTTACCCGGAGCGTGCAGCCAATCTCCGTAGACCACTGGATGGCCTCCGGTCGGCATGACTTTTGCGTTCTCAATCCCAGCAGCAGTCATCCGATCCACAACCCACTCGGCCGCGCGCTGCACCTCTGGAGCATATTCCGGCAGAGCACTTATGCTCGGGATTCGAAGGAAGTCCATCAATTCAGACAGGAATTCGTTCCGGTGTTCGCGCACGTAGGCCATCCAACCAGTCATACTCAACGCCCCTTTTCAGTCATGGTATGGAGTCCACTGGACAGCCAGTGTGATGTCGCCCGCCCGCACGGGTTCCCCAAGTGCCTGTCTGTCTAGACCGGGACCCCTTACCCGATAATACTCCATTGAATGGACTTTCTCCAGTCGAGTTGCACGAGGCTGGGTCTGGCACAGCAGTGCAACAGTGGAGCCGGCCTCATCCATTATGATAAGTATGAGTAAAGTTTCAGTAGGTACAGAGATCTTTCTGTGCCCTAAAACGGAAGGACGGGCTCCCCCTTTTCTCGAAAGAGTTAAGTGGCAACAAAACTCTGAGAGGAGGGTACCCAGTAGAGTCCATATCCTGGTGTAAAAGGCAGTAGGCGATGGTGGCAGCAGGAG
>JANLFS010000219.1 GCA_024655925.1 Bacillota bacterium
ACTGGCGGGACTCCTTACTGCCGCCAGTTCACCGCGCGGCTGAATGATCGCTACCGGCCTTGTGTGTTGGCCTGCCGGGAGGGTCTTCCCGCGTGCCCGTGCCTGGTCCACCAGATCGCGGAGTTCTTGCGCGAACTTGGTGTGCCCCTGCCGGGCCTCTTGCGCGGCCACCTGCAACGCAACGGCATAAAACCGCTCGTCGTCGCCTTCAGCGTGAGTGCGGATCAGAGCCTTTAGATAGTCCGATTTGCTCACGGGGTGGGCCCGCCTTTCACCCGGCTGACATGGTATCCCACATTTCTCATTCTAGCGATCCGAACTCCTGCACGTCAATCTTTCCCGTCACTGCGGCGGAGATGAGCGCCGTACGGTATTCCTTGAGCCGCTCGATGCCCTCATGGATCTTAGCGATGAGCGCGTCGATCTTCGCCGTCTCGCGGTCGAGGAAGGCAGCGATAGCACGTTGTTCGGGGAGAGGTGGTCTCGGGGCGTGAATCGATGCCACAACACTGACGGCAAGCCCCGGCTGTGCTGCTGACTCGGAGTACTCGTTCAGCGACATGGCGGTGAGTAGATAAGCAAGCCAGCGAGCGTCCACGCCTCGCAGCGGCGCTGCCACCACTGCGTGTTCGGATGCCCAGAACCTTCCACTTGCGAAGTTGATACATCCACACAGGGCGCCCTGCCTACCGATCAGCGGGAAATCTCCCTCGTGGGTGAAGGATGACGTGTAGCCTCTCACTCCGTTACCGCCGTACACCGGGTATTCACCCGCCTGGTCGATATGGTCAGAGGTGATTGCTTCTCCCGCGCGAAGCGATGTCAATTGCTTCAGGGCCATCACTTCCCAATGCACCGGGATCTCCCCCAGCCACTCGACACCGGAGTCCTTCATGGGAGCGTTCAGGTCGAGGCCCTTGGTGACCGCCCGGGTGATGAGGGCGGTGCGGTTCTCCTGCAACAGCTCGATGAGGCGCTCCTTCTTCGCCACCAGCGCATCAATCTTCGCCGTCTCGCGGTCGAGGAAGGCAGCGATGGCGCGTTGTTCCAACAAGAGAGGCGGCAGAGGTACCGGAAAGTCCTTTATAAACTCTTCGGATACCCGTTGCTGACCAGCCGCGCCCTTCATTTCAACCTGGCCAAGACCGCGAAAAGGCCGCGAGAAGGTCAGATAAGCCAGAAAGTCTGCGTGCAGGCCGGAGCCCGGTCGGATCACGTGAAGCTCGGTGGTTCCGAAGCCGATTCCGTTTGTGAGGCCCCTTGCAACTGCTCCTTTGCCATTCTCGAAACATGGAGTGATTTTCGCCACGAGAACGTCGCCGTCACGAAAATAGGTATATCCGGACGAGACCTCGCTCAGTTGCTTTGTTGCTTCGAGGTTGAAGCCACCCCATTCCCCAAGCGCATCCATCGGTATGAAAGTAACCTCTAGGGACGGTGAGGCGCTTCTGAGTTCGCCAGGTGAGGGGTTGACGAATCCAAGAAACCTAAGCCGCTTCACCTCCCAATGCGCCGGGATCTGCCCCAGCCACTCCACGCCGGAATCCTTATAGGCAGGGTAGGGTTTGAAGCGGCGCAGGGTCTGACGTTCCTCAGTGCCTTTGTTCAAGACGCAACCCCCTCCCGCCGGGGCGACGGCGTCCAGGGGCCGCCGGGCTGCCAGACGAAACGAAAATCCCCTGCTCGCGCGGCGGCACCGAGGACGGGTTCTACGTTAACGGCCCAGACCCTGGCCGCGACCTTCGCGGAGGTCTGGGC
>JANLFS010000220.1 GCA_024655925.1 Bacillota bacterium
GGCTCGAAAAGGGGTATCTTCTCTACGGCCGCGACGTGGATGAAAGCATCAATCCACTCGAGGCCGGACTGGAATGGACGGTCCGGTTCGATAAGGGGGGCTTCGTGGGCCGACAGGCGCTTCTCAAGGCCAAAGATGTCGGCTTACGCAAGCTGCGCATCGGTCTCATGGTACCTGATGGGCGGGTTCTGACCCCCGGCAGCGTGGTCACAGATGATGCCGGGTCTGAGGTGGGGAGAGTCACAAGCGCGGGCTACGGACCGACCATAGGTAGGAGTATTGCCATGGCCTACGTTGTGCCCGAAGTGGCAGTCCCCGAAAAACCCCTACTGGTAAGAAGCAGGGAGGACAGCGTTCCCGCTAAAGTAGTCAGGATGCCCTTTTATGATCCGAAGAATCTGCGCCTGAAGGATCCGAATCCAAACGTGGCGCCAAGCAGGGGAGTGGAGTGACATTGTCCAGTGTTCTCAGGCACATCGTCTGCGGTTATCTTATCGATGGGACTGGAAGACCGCCAGTGAGCGATTGCGTCGTAACGGTGCAGGATGACAGGATCACCGCCATCGAACCCAGGGCGGGGCGGGCACTACCGAATTGCTTCGATCTCTCGAGTTGCACCGTTATACCAGGGCTAATCGACTGCCACGATCATCTGGGAGTCGATATCGGCGACGAGGTCGCCCAGTCTAAGGAGCCTCTGGGATACACAGCGATCAAAGGTGTCAAGAACGCACGGGACATGCTCCGAGCGGGCATTACCACACTCAGGTCTGTGGGTGAGCAGTATCACTTGGATGTATCTTGGCGCAGAGCCGTTCAAGAAGGGCTGATGGATGGACCAGACCTGCTAATCTGCGGCGAGTTCATAGCGCGTACCGGTGGTCACGGGTGGTTTTTCGGAAACGAGGTCGACGGAGTAGAGTCAATTCGGAAGTCGGTACGCAGGCAAATAAAGGCGCAGGTTGACTGGATCAAGATCATGATCACTGGCGGAATGTCCACTCCCGGTTCTGTGGCTCTTATGGCGGAGTATTCGGATGAAGAGATCGCGGTGTGTATCGAGGAAGCCCATAGGGCCAACCGGAAGGTCGCTGCGCACGTTCATGGCGGACCCGGAGCTAGCGCAGCAATCAGGCACGGAGTTGACAGTATTGAGCATGGGACATATCTGACTGACGAGCAGTTGAAGATGATGGTTGAGAAGGGGACATGGCTTGTGTCAACGGCTGGTTTCTGCCACGGGCTAGTCACCATGCCCGGCATGCCAGACTTCTACGTCCAAAAGGGCAAGAAGGCTCTGGAGGCGGCAATCGACCTGCTTCGCCGCGCTCGGGAACACGGTGTCAGGGTCGCCTTTGGCGGTGATACATATCATGCCCATCCCGTAGTTGACATGGAAAAGCTGGTTGAGGCGGGATACAGCCCCATGCAAGCCATTCAGATTGCCACGAGAGATGCCGCGGAGCTCTGTGGGCTGTCTTCCGTAGTTGGAACGATCGAACTGGGTAAGCGTGCAAACATAATTGCTGTTCGCGACAACCCCCTCGAGCGAATAGCCGCGGTCGGCGAGGTGTGCTTCGTGATGAAGGGAGGTCGCCGATACTTCTAGAGATATGCACAGATGCTCTCAGTCTGCCGCGGGCCATCTGGATTCTACCAGTTGGCCCGCTGTGTATCGCCCGAGTTCGACACCCGCTAGGTAGATACAGTGCCGGAAGAGCAACGGAGCCAA
>JANLFS010000221.1 GCA_024655925.1 Bacillota bacterium
AAGGCCCCCAGAGGCCGACGAGCTCTGGCGGGCACGCTCCCGGCTCCAACAGCCGAGTTAGCCCTGCTCGATTTTCCTGTGTCAAGGGACTGTGAAAATGTCACCCCAATTCACGTTGAACCGGACTGAGAAAATGTCCCCTTGTTGGCGATGCACTCTGGATCATCATGTCTCAGCATACACCTTCTCCCAGTAGGGATCTTTTCCGTCGAAGTAGGCCTGGACCGGGTCGCGTCGCCTACGTGGGCGACTGAGGGGTTGTTTCCTCCAGGGGTGGTCGGGAGCTGGGTGGTAGGGTTCCGCGGGCGGCTTGGGGGCCTCTTCGGTGTTTCTTATGGCTGTGGCCTTCTTGCCCGTGAATAGCTGGAGTCCGTAGTGCTTGCCGTTGTAGAGGGCACTCAGGGAGCCGTCGAGGTGAGTGAGAACGGTGACGTCACTCTTGGGCCGCAGGGGGACGACCGTGCCGCGCTTGTCGGTGAGCTGGTAGGAGTGGTTGGAGAACGATATGACCGAGCCGTTGGAGGCCTTGCGTTCGTCCTTGAGGCAGATGGTGCGCTCGAGCTGCTCGAGGGGTGGTGTGGGAGAGTATGCGGGGTATGAATCCGCGGGCTCCACTGCGAAGCGCTGGTTGAAGCGGCATATGAAGCTTGGGAGGAAGGCGTTTGCGTCTTCGAGGGTAGAGATACCTGCGAGGCGCATTTCGATGACAAGGCGGCCTTGCAGCGTCCCCCAGAGGCGTTCTACGCGGCCCCTGGCCTGGGGGGAGCGGGCCTCGATGTGGTTGACCCCCAGTTCCTGGAGGACCTCTCCGAAGCGGGTAAGGGCGACTTCTTGACCTGCGAGTTCTTCTTCGATGGTGAGCTTGTCTTTCTTGGGGGAGAAGAATATGGTGTGGCCGTCGCAGTACAGGCTCACTGGGATGCCGTGGTTCTGGACGATCTGCCAGGTGACGTGGAGGTAGCCAACGAGGTCCTCTTGGGGGCGGAACCAGAGTCCCAGGATCTTGCTTGTGGCGTCGTCGATGGCACCGTGGAGGCTGAGCCTAGGTCCGCGCTCTTCGAGCCAGGCGTAGGGGCTGGCGTCCATCTGCACGAGGAGGCCTTCCTGGGGCATGCGGGTGCGGGAGCGGCGCCTGCGGGCGGGTCTTTTGTGGGCGTGGGGGTTATGTATCCCTGCCGAGCCGATGATGCGGCGGATAGTGCGGGGGGAGAGCGAGATGGCATGATGCTGGGCCAAGAGTTCGGCCATGTGCTCGCAACTGGCTCCGGCCAGGTCAGTCATGGCCAAGTGTATCACCAGGTCGCGAACTTGTCCGGACACGGCGTGCTTGGGCTTACGCCCCCTGTTCTTGTGGGCCAGGGCCGCGGCGCCGTCCACTTTCATTCCTCCCTTGAGCCGCTTAACCTGGCGTTCACTGAGATCGAGGAGTTGGGCTGCTTGGGCGATTGTGAGTTTACCCTGGAGCACCTGTTCCATGACGTACAGCCTTCTCGATTCCTTCCGGTTCAAGAAAATGTCTCCTCTCATGGGTGACATTTTCTCAGTCCGCTTACAGGGTGACAATATCACAGACCAATAACAAATTGCCTCCGGGGGGTGTTGACACGGGTGGACCGCCCGTGCTAGTATGAGGTTGCCGGTCATGACCGGCAACCTCATACTAGCACGGG
>JANLFS010000222.1 GCA_024655925.1 Bacillota bacterium
GCCCCCTTCGCGCAAGTTCTTTCATGCGCTCTATGTTGTCGACGCCGGCACTTGCATACGTGTAAAGGTACATAGAACCATCCGAGAACTGCACTCTGATGAAGTCATCACCGATCTGGTACGCGACGACGCCTGAGTCACCACCTAGGTTTGCGTATCTTTCCATAGTTCGCTCCTCCTTTCGGTTTGTGCGCCTGCTTGCGCGACCGAGCGACCCGCTGTTCGGGCGGTAGCCCGGAGCGCTCTCAGTCCTGTAACGCTTCTTGGGCTCAAACCCGTCGCCGTAAGTACCGCGTTCCTGACCCCGAAGAACAATGACTTCTTGCTCTACCGTCGTGGCCTGAGTATACCATAACCACAAGCGGATCGCCAGCCCTATTCTGAACCTTCACCACCTCGTAAGCAATCGACCAACCTCATTCAACAGCTCATCACCTGCCCCCCACATAGGAAACTCATTATACGCATAACACCGCCGTCGATCTGGACTCGTTGCAGCCCTTCGGCCACGTGCTTCTTGGTCCCAATGCCCGCCCGCTACGCGACCGATACTGTTTCCCCGTGCAGGTCGTAAGAAGCTCCTAGCAGAGCCAGCGGGCGAACTACTCGGACATCACTGTCAATTAGGGGGATCCGCATATCCGTTCCCGGTTGTGGACCGCGCGGGCCAGCCGAAACGAAGCCGGCGTCTTAGGTCGCGATGCGCGCCTTGCGCTTGAGGCGCCCACGACGCCGACAGGCCACCTTCGGGAGCGGAGCCTGCTCCCCCGTCGAGGCGGGTCGACGCTTGGCCTGCGCGCTGCTCGCAGGAAGGCCCAGGGTGCCGTAAGCCCGGACTCCCTCGCCCGGTTGCTTGCAGCCCATGTTGCGCATCGAGCAGAAGGTCCACCAGTCACATCAGGGTGAGAAGTTCGTTGCCTCGCCGAATCCTCCTATCAGTGCTGCTGTAAGAGATACGATACAGTAGAAAGCAATCCCGATCGTAAGTCCTGCTACGAGATTGTGTCCTCAGACAGCAAAGGCGCGGGTCAGGAAACTAGGGCTGAGAATCCTGGTTCGGGGTAGCGCTTCCTCGAGCTTGCCCGGCCGGCTTTGAAGCTCCCGCACTTGCGCTTCAATGTCACTCACCTGCTTCTGCAGGGACACAACATTGTCGGCGGAAAGGTCCATATCGGACATAACTCGCCTCCCTCGGCCTGATCCTCCATTATCTTGACCATGATGGCTGGTCTTACGATTTGCGCGTCAGTTGCAGGCGGAGCAAGTCAAGCACTGTCAGCCGCATCGTTTCTTAGCTGGCCGTTGGCCGAGTCTAAGCCAAAAGCGCAGCCATGCTACTGGCTTGGCTGACGCCTTCCTCGAAACTGCTTGTATCTTTGCAGTTGCCGGGGATGGTGGCCTCATTATGCGCGCTTCCTCCCGGACTGCAAAGGGCCGATAGAGGATATGCTGATCATACGCAATTTCGCGGGCAAGTCAACGTCGTGGCAGGGTGCACCCAAGATCGGTCAGCGTATTGGCAGTCAGGCACCCTGCCGGGGGCGTTCTGCCGGCAACCGCGCTTTGCGCTTCGCACGCGCCCGGTGCACGGCCTTTTGTTGGGGGTTTGGCGGGTTGCCGCGTCTGGCCGCCCGCGGGCGGCCAGACG
>JANLFS010000223.1:0-774 GCA_024655925.1 Bacillota bacterium
ACTCAACGGACGCGAGAAACACAATTCCGTAAGAGGTGACGTCGTGCTTCTTCACCCGGTACCTGCACAGCGGAGTGAGATTGGTCACGACTGCTCCGGCCTCTTCCCGGGCTTCTCTGCACGCGGCACCTTCCGCAGACTCCCCTTGCTCGATCCTTCCGCCGGGAAACTCCCAGCCCCCTCTGACCTCGCTCAGGACCATGAGCAGCCGCCCAGAATCGACCGGCACCACAATCGTGGAATCGGCACCAGGCCAGCCCGAGGGTTCGCCGCCGAACCACAGGATGGTCTCAGTGTCGCCTCCTCCAAGTCGCAATTCAGTCGATCTCCCTACCCCTGCTCACACCTTTCGCTCCGTACCGCTCGGCGATTTTGTCCAGTATATGGTCCAAACCGCGCTGTTCGGCCGTCCGCATTCCATCAGCATCGAACAGAGACATCTGGCGCAGATCGACCAGTCCGGATACTTGAACACCTAGGAGACGCACGGGCTGTCTCAGGCTCAAGTCCGTGAGAAGCTGCTCCGCAATGGAATAGATCGAATCGTCATCGTCCACAGGCTCCCGAACGCTCTTCCCGCGCGTCACCAGGCTGAAGTCGGCAAACCTCACCTTCACCGTGATTGTCTTCGCGAGTCGTCCTGCGGCCCGCAATCGCCTCCCCACGTCCCGCGAGTGACGGGCAAGATACCTCCTGAGAGTGTCTGAGTCGGACACATCCTGGTCGAACGTGCTCTCACTGCCGAGGGACTTGGCCTCACCTCCGACTCGAACG
>JANLFS010000223.1:784-1078 GCA_024655925.1 Bacillota bacterium
GGCTCGTCATCGATACCACGCGCAAGGTTGAATATCTGGGCGCCCCACTTACCGAATCGTTCCGTCAACCATTCAAGCGGCCATTCCCTGAGGTCGCCCACGGTGACTATCCCAAACCGCCGGAGGGCCTCTTCCCCCCCCTTGCCCACGCCCCACAACTTGCCCACGGGCATTGGACACAGGAAGGAATCCACTTCATCGGGCTTGACCACGAGCAACCCATCTGGCTTGCACGAGTCAGAAGCGAGTTTGGCAAGGAACTTGTTGGGCGCGATGCCGCACGATGCCGTGAGG
>JANLFS010000223.1:1088-1622 GCA_024655925.1 Bacillota bacterium
TGACACTCCGGCGTATCTCCTGCTTGAGCCTGACTCCGATCTCGCGGCGGTCCTGGTAGAAATGCTCGCACCCGGTCATGTCGAGAAAGGCCTCGTCTATTGAAACCTCCTCGACCGCCGGCGAGAACCTCCGGAGCACCTCCATTATCTGACGTGAGACCTCGGCGTAGCGTTTCATGTTACCAGTTACGAATACTGCATGAGGACAAAGACGCACAGCCTGAGACATGGGCATGGCTGATCTCACACCATACCTCCGAGCCTCATAGGAGCACGTGGATACGACGGCACGCGGGCTGTTCCTCGGGCCTCCAACCACAAGAGGTTTCCCACGATACTCGGGGTGGTCCAGCACTTCTACTGACGCGAAGAAGCAATCCATGTCAAGGTGAGCTATGGTTCGCAATTGTCTCACCTTTTCGCGAGGCAGAACCTTCCCTTCAAGACTACCTTGCCGACTGTCCCGGCGTCAAGGGCTGTGGGTAGTCTGTCTGAGTCAAGAAGAAGTGGGGAGTCCCCCTTTCCTCGAATCGG
>JANLFS010000224.1 GCA_024655925.1 Bacillota bacterium
CGCGGTATTCATAGATGTTCCCCAGGAAGATCACGCGTTTGACCACCCCTCTCAGGCCGCGGTCTTCCCCGCTTGCCGGAGCCGGTATCGACGCGTCCGACGGCCTCGCCAGAGCGACATTCATTGGCCGGCAGGCCGCGTAGAACTTGTTCGTGTCAAGGTTGGCCGGAATCGGGTAAGGAAAGGGGATGGTTTCGGTCTCATCTCTCACGTACATCTGGCCTTCGGCCAGCTCCACCGGGATGAAATTGGAGACGCCGAGGAATCGGTAGACGAAGCTATCGACCGGGTTCTTGAATAGACTCTCCGGCTCGCCCAATTGCCTTATGGCCCCTGCTCTATCCATCACCGCAATCCGGTCGGAAATCACCAGGGCTATGTCCTGATTGTGGGTGACGTAGATGATAGTGATTCCAGTGTCTCGCTGAAGCTGCTTGATCTCGAACCGCATCTCCTCCCTGAGATTGGCGTCCAGATTGCAGAGAGGCTCGTCCAGGAGGACCACATCCTGGGTGGCCACAAGAGCTCTCGCGAGGGCCACCCGCTGCTGTTGTCCTCCTGAGAGCTGGTATGGCAGGCGCTTGGCGTACTGAGCCATGCGCACCTGTTCCAGCGCGCCATCCACCCGGTTGCGCATTTCTGCTCTGGGGAATCTCCGCTTCTTGAGCGGGTAGGAGACGTTCTCTTCGACAGTCATGTGAGGCCAGACTGCGTAGTCCTGAAACACGACTCCAACGTTTCGTTTCTCAGGCGGCAGGAACACCCTCCTGTTCTTGCTAGCAACCACTGTGCCGCCTATGGAAACCTCGCCAGCGTCCGGCTTCGCAAGTCCGGCGATCGCCCGCAGCACCGTGGTCTTGCCGCAAGGGGAAGGCCCCAGAAGAGTGAGGCACTCCCCATCCCTGACGTGCAGGGAGAAGTGGTCAATCGCGGTCTTGCTCCCATACCGGACAGTGATATCATCCAACTTCACTTCGGCCATGGGCAAGCTCCTTCCCTAAATCTCGCTCTAGCCCCACGCCCATCAGAGAGGGCCCCAAAGCTCCTCCCTGATGGGCAGATGACGAGCTGGCCGCGTGGCGGAACAATGAGCGGACGGCGGTTGTGGTTCCGCCCCTACTTCTTCATCAACTGACCGAACCTGTCCAGCATGTCGTCTTTTTCCGCGACGAGCCTCGCGTCGTCCACAGGCAGGGCCGTCGCAAGGAGTCGCTCAACGGACACATCCTCGAGCTTGATCTCAGGCCGGATGGGAATCGTGTTGGCCTTGACGAGAACGTTCTGCCCTTCCAGTGACAAGATGTAGTCGTAGAGAATCTTGGCGGCTTCGAGGTTCTTGGTTCCCTTGATGATCGCAATCGGGCTGGCAACAACCGACGCGCCGCTGGCAGGATAGACGAACCCCACCGGGGAGCCGGCTCTTTCGGCGTCCTTGGCGATGTAGTCAACGGCGATGCTCACGTCCCACTCGCCCGATCCGACCTTGGTCACTGAGTCGCTCGAGCCTTGCACGAGCTTGATGCCGTTGGCCTTGAGCGCCTTGAGGAAGTCCCAGCCGTACTTCGGGTTCTGCACGAATGCCGCCACGGTGTAGAG
>JANLFS010000225.1:0-610 GCA_024655925.1 Bacillota bacterium
TAATTGCACGGGCGGCGGCCGACGCCATCGTCGCGCTCTTCTCTCAGTTGTTCAACTTGCTGCTCGCGCCGGTGATAGCGTTCTACCTCACACGGGATTTCGATTCCATCCGTGAGCGGTTCGCGTCCTGGATACCGCCGGCAATGAGAGACCAGGTGATGGGCATCCTGCGTGACATAGACCGTGCACTTGCTGGTTTCGTCCGCGGGCAACTCATAGTATGCAGTTTCGTGGGAGTATCGACTGGTCTGACCCTCGCCATCCTGGGAGTGAGATTCGCGGCACCAATAGGGTTCGTCGTCGGGGTGCTCGAGATCGTCCCCTACTTCGGCCCCATCCTCGGCATGATACCCGCGGTGCTTATGGGGGCGGCCAAATCCCCCACTACTGCGCTGCTCACGGCGGCGGCGTTCATCGGAATCCAGCAGGTGGAGTCAGCGGTCATATCTCCCAAGATAATGGGGGACTCAGTCGGGCTTCATCCTCTCGCTGTAATCTTCGCGCTCCTAGTTGGGGCCAGGCTATTCGGAGTCTTGGGTATCTTGCTTGCTGTCCCGGTGGCTGCGTGCCTGTCCATCCTATCGGAGCGGCTGCTCCGGGGGGAGTAGGC
>JANLFS010000225.1:620-1593 GCA_024655925.1 Bacillota bacterium
GATATGTGTTCGCACCCCCTTCTGTGCCTGACCCGCGTGGCAGGCCCACGTCAAAGTCCTTTTTGATTGACACGGGTGGCTTGTTCTGAGGGCAGCGAAAGGCGATGCAATGGTGTGTGGGTAGGACACAGGGCCGAGTCGAGGGATTTGGGGTGTGAGAGAGGAAGTAGAGGCTTTTGGGGGACCTCTGTGTATGCGGGGTTTAAGGTTGTTGCGGTGTTGTTCCCTTTAGCAGCCTAGCAGGTTAAGCACAACATGAGGTCCGCCCCATGCAAGGCCGCGTAGTCCTGAAGCGATGTTCTTCCAGCCGCATAGGCGGAGCGCGCCGATTATCAGGTTGGGTAGGGTCGCAAACACTCGGGGACCTGCCTTGGTTCGGATTTGGGATCTGTCTTCATCGAGAGTGACATCCCTCACCCAGTGAAGTCTATTCTCGATATCCCAATGGCTGCGTGAGAGTTCTAACAGCCGCTCCGGACCAGCCTTATGTGGTTGCGCGAATGGTGCGCGTCTCTATGCGGCCATGGTCTCCATCTCTTGTTGTGTAGGCAGGGGGAAAAACCGCTCTCCCCGAGGGCGGCAATATCCTCAAAGAGGCTTTTCTGATTGGCTTTGACGGTGAAGACATAGTCGGCTTTCTTCTCCTCCACTGGGTACCGGGCGTGGTGGGCCTGAGCGTGGATAGCATCAGCGGTGACAACAACTCCTTCGAGGTCTAGTGGGTTAAGCAGGGGCTTGAATGCCGCAATCTCATTGCTTTTTGAGTCGACCTCGTTCTGAGGAGCGACTATGCCTTCTTTATGGAGCAGAGCAGCCATTAGATGTATAGGCTTAGTGTCTTCTGAACCTGAACCGCGTTGGGTCTTGCCGTCGACAGCAATGGCATCTTTGGCAACCTGGCTACAAAGGACTGAGTAAAGTTTAAGTGGGTGGTACTCGCCGGGGGAGGCCCGGGGAGAAAAGAAGGACAGGG
>JANLFS010000226.1 GCA_024655925.1 Bacillota bacterium
CGTAGGCGAAGGGCAAAGCGTGAACTACGGCGACGTGTTGTTTGTGGTGAAAGGGTCAACGGAGAGAACGGATTACGGTGAAAACTGGGAAGTTAGCAGGCAAGAAAGAGGCGGCAAGTGAATTGGACATCGCTGCTCAATGAACTCCTGCAAGGGATCATCACCCTGGGCGTGGAATGGCCACGCATTATCATGATGATTGTCGGCGGCATCCTCATCTGGCTGGCTATTGCCAAAGAATACGAGCCGGTGCTGCTGCTACCCATCGGTGTGGGTTGCATCCTGGCCAACATTCCCCTGACGGGCATGAACATCGGGCAGCACCACGGTCTTTTCGATGTGCTCTACCAGGGCGGGATTGTCAACGAATTGTTCCTGAGATCCGGTCATAAATACTTTTCCTCGGCGGGGATATGGGGTAGAATAACCCCATCTCAACACGAGGAGGGGTAGCGATGGAGTGGCAAGTTGCTTGGACAGATCCTTTTACAGCGTACCTCAGCACCTTCTACGGTCTGATCGGTGACCTGCGCACTCAGGTGACCTTTACCGAGATCGTGCGCGGCATAATCAGCGCAGGTAGTCTGGTCTGTCAACGGATCGCGGCCCAGTCGGCGGTGCTGATGGCCGTCAAGGATGGTGCGCAGCGCTTGGTGCTTTCCCCCCTGGCGAAACGCACCACCCGCTGCGCACCATCCTTGACGGCCATCAGCACCGCCGACTGG
>JANLFS010000227.1 GCA_024655925.1 Bacillota bacterium
GAGGGCTTCACTTGGCAGGTCGAAGGTCAGACATACGGGTGGCATCGGGCAATCTCCCTGACCCGATGTGAGCACGTGTGCATCGCGCAGCTCCGCGGGTGGCTGCCGAACGACATCGGCGGCGTGCTCTGGTACGGCGCCGCTGCCGCCGGCACCACCTGCTTCGTACCGTTCTACGTGGGCCTCAACGAAGTCTCAGAAGTCATCAACACCAAGGCCGGCTCGCGCATGAAGTTCACACGCGAATCCTACTGGTGGGCAGCGGCGTCCGTCATGAACTACGCCGACCTGAAGTGGTCCTACATGATCAAGGACATCAACGCAATGCAGCAGAAGTACGAAGGCCGCGTGCTGCGCGGCCAGCCTGCGATCGATGCTGCGGCGACCGAACTTCTGCAGCCGCAACATCGTCGAAGTGCGCGACGCGTGGAGGGATCTCCCTGACTTTCTGATCTGAAAGTGCAATTCCGGCCGCGTGATCGAGGACGGGAAGATCAAGAGGATCGGCTATCCCGAGGAGTGGCTCAAGAGAGTCATCCAGCTCGACGAGCCGGATCACGAGAAGAAATAGTGTCTGGCCGTTGAGTTTCCATACGTGAAACCGTAAGCTAGACCGCAGGGAATCGCGGCGCCAGCCGTGGCCAAGAAGAAACAAGCGTAAGCTCAGACAAGCAAAGGTGGGAAGAGGGCGGCGCCGTCAGGCGCCG
>JANLFS010000228.1 GCA_024655925.1 Bacillota bacterium
AACTGGAGTGGAGATGTTGGGGGCGATGATCCGGGAGCGACTGGAATGGATGCTTGGACTTTCGCAAAAGATGTTGTAGCAGGCATGCAAATCAGATAAGTCAACCCAGGGACTAGTTCCCATACCCAAGGGCGGAAAGAATCCCCGCGCCTCAAGCCGAAGTTGATCGGCACGCGTACCAAAGTGGAGGCACGGGGAAGGATGAACAGGCTTAAGCAGCTATTGGACTGCGCGGTCAAGGTATTCGGGCTATACAAGTTTCTCGGCGAGCATGAGGATTCGAGAGTGAACCCCGAGCATCGCCCTGGCGCTATTGTCGCGCCATTTCTGTGCTCCATAACAGCTAGAGCGGGCAGTTTGTATCAGATCGAGCGTATGGGAAAGGGCGGGGAGCTCGGCAAGGTTATGCATGTCCGGAAGAAACCGGGCGCGGACACTATGGCATACGCCCTGGAGAACGCTGATGTTGAGGAGCTGGAAGCCTACAACGCAGAGATTGTCCAGAAGGCGCGGCGCAACAAGGTCCATTCCAACGGTACGCTCTTTGGATGGCGGGTCTGCGCGGTAGACGGGACGGACACATATTCGGCCCAAAGGCCATGCAGCAAGGCCCGGAAATGGTCCGCAAGGGAGCTTTGGAACGGTAAGAGAGAGCATGTCGAGAAAGCGGCGGCGATATCCTGCGTTGGAGC
>JANLFS010000229.1 GCA_024655925.1 Bacillota bacterium
TGTCGACGCTAATACGTTTGTTCGGAGCGCATCACTTCCAGATCGGCCGTGTTTCTTGGCAGCACAGAGTCTGCAGTAGTCCCTTTTGCCCTGCACCCTGCATGGACGGTCCGGATGAGGACCTTCCGCTTCTCTCGCACGGCGCCTCGACCGGGCGGGCCCTGCAGGTGGCCCGCTTTCCGGTCTCGGCGCTGTGTCATGAGAAAGCCCACCGAGGCCTGCGGTGGTAGCCACGGTAGGCTCACCGCTTCCAAAGCAATCCCGGTCCTATCTCGATGATCAAACCACAGACCACTGTGGTGATACCAGGTCATGCAGCACACGCATCCACAAGCCCTCAACCGGACTTGCAAGGGCTCTTACACGCCCCTTCAGCCAGTCCGCAGGATCCTCCTTGCCAGCCTTCTTGATACGTGCACAGATGGTGTCTTTGACGCTTACCGGGTCCAAAACATCAGGCCCAAGCAAACCTGACAGAGCCTTCTGCAGCTTATTATTGCCCCGGCTCACAAGCAAAGCGACCATCGCTCCCGCGCCGTCATCACTCCACGCCATGCCTCTCTTCTTCATCCGGTTGGCAATCTTCTTGTCAAGAACCGTCTCTAACACT
>JANLFS010000230.1 GCA_024655925.1 Bacillota bacterium
CGTCCTCGATGACTCCCTCCAGGACGTTGTCCCCACGCGTGTGGGGGTGAACCGATTGGCACTTCCCCCCAACGCATGAGCCAGATGTTGTCCCCACGCGTGTGGGGGTGAACCGATACATGGCTTGTCCTGGTCTCAGAGGCGAAGGTTGTCCCCACGCGTGTGGGGGTGAACCGGCCATCGGGCAACAAACGAAGACGAACTGGACGTTGTCCCCACGCGTGTGGGGGTGAACCTGAGGCCGATGAGGGATGAGGGCAGAACAGGCAGTTGTCCCCACGCGTGTGGGGGTGAACCGCCGATACGGGTAGTGCCCATGTCGTCTATCTCGTTGTCCCCACGCGTGTGGGGGTGAACCGGCGTAGCACTTACCGCCGCTCCGTATCCGACGTTGTCCCCACGCGTGTGGGGGTGAACCGTGCATTGACGGCTTGCACCGCTGCGAGTTGCAGTTGTCCCCACGCGTGTGGGGGTGAACCGGCGTCTCGCTCCGCGCCGGTGAGTGCACGGACGTTGTCCCCACGCGTGTGGGGGTGAACCGGCCGTGCAGGTTTTTCGCTCCGATAACTACTCGTTGTCCCCAC
>JANLFS010000231.1 GCA_024655925.1 Bacillota bacterium
GGCACCTGCGCAGCCGGCGCGCAATCTCCCGGCACGTTTCAATCCACGCCCCTGCGCGAGGGGCGACCCTGAGCACGGTGCCGATGTCGGTGCTGGATGCAGTTTCAATCCACGCCCCTGCGCGAGGGGCGACATACTGGACGGCCTTGCCGGTCGCCTCTGCAGTGTTTCAATCCACGCCCCTGCGCGAGGGGCGACCTTCGGGCGGAGCCTCGAGCGAGGCCATGACGGGCGTTTCAATCCGCGCCCCTGCGCGAGGGGCGACTTGCGAGGAGTCTGGTTCGGGCGTGCGCTACGGAGTTTCAATCCACGCCCCTGCGCGAGGGGCGACCCTCGGGCGGGCACTCCGCTGGCGTGCCCAGTACTGTTTCAATCCACGCCCCTGCGCGAGGGGCGACGCATCCTAGCTAGAGGAGAGCAATTGGGGAGCTCGTTTCAATCCACGCCCCTGCGCGAGGGGCGACATTTTGCCCCCGAGAGGTGGTGAGGACATGGATCGTTTCAATCCACGCCCCTGCGCGAGGGGCGACTCCAACGGGCAGCACGTGG
>JANLFS010000232.1 GCA_024655925.1 Bacillota bacterium
ACCCCCACACGCGTGGGGGTGAACCGGCAGGGCCGATAGATCACACCAATGCGCGGAGGTTGTCCCCACGCGTGTGGGGGTGAACCGCTGTGGGTGACGACCACGAACGTCAACTGGAAGTTGTCCCCACGCGTGTGGGGGTGAACCGAGCGAAGCCCGGCCTCGCATGGAGAACCGGGCGTTGTCCCCACGCGTGTGGGGGTGAACCTACCTGGAGTGGTTCGCCGTCAACGCCGACCAGGTTGTCCCCACGCGTGTGGGGGTGAACCGTGGTACGGCAAGGCGTTCCTCTCCGCATTCAAGTTGTCCCCACGCGTGTGGGGGTGAACCGAATAGGCCCGGCCACACAATCTCGGTGTGGTCGTTGTCCCCACGCGTGTGGGGGTGAACCTCTGGCCGAACTCGAGCCCAAGCAGCGGGTAGCGTTGTCCCCACGCGTGTGGGGGTGAACCGGGTTGGCCGTTTTGCTACGAGTTCATCTGGGAGTTGTCCCCACGCGTGT